>JAFGPS010000064.1 GCA_016936075.1 Sedimentisphaerales bacterium
AGACCAGTGAATCCTGGATAGCTGCCATCTTCTTCGTCATGAATTTGGCCCGCTGGCTGCGGGACTATTTTTTTGTCTTTGTTCGAAATATCATCTTTTGTCGACAAAGTCAGTTTTTTTGCTATTTTAAAGCTCATAGAGTCTTTACTATGACACTCTTGAATGCGTAAAATGGCAAAGTCAGACTTTTTCAGGAAGCCCTATTTAGATATAGTGGAAAAACGATACTCAGAACTCATCATGACAGAAAAGAGCAAATTGAGCAAATTAGATACAGCCACAGAATATGTCATTACAGATAACAACAAAGATGAAATAGTAAGTCATTTGCTAAAATCTATAGCTGCATATGAGAACGTAATCAGTGAGTATGAAAGGTTATATTTACAAGCTGCTGAGCAGCTCTTGCAACCTAAATCTCAGGAAGAAATAGCTAACTTGGAGAAATTTATTGCTGAAATTGCCAAGAAAAAGAAAGAATACGAACAGCAACATACAGATCAGTATTCGCTTAATTATAGTATGTTAGAAGATATATTTAACGTGGATCTCCGAGGAAAATAAACATGTATTAGTGCATCAACCTAATTGACTTAATTCGAAATTCCGTCTAGGATTGTGCCAACATTTCATTTCGTTATTACTGTAAATATCTGAACCGCATTTTGGGGGAGTGTAAAGTATACTTTGGGGGATGGAAACAGATTGCAAGGCCGCTGATCTATACGACCTTAAAAAGATAAATATACGTCATGATACTTGGAGAAATTGTATGACCGAATATCTTGGAGAGTTTGTGAGTTTAATTATTGGCAGCTTTTTTGGCTTGCTTTTGTCCTTGTATTTCCATAAAAAAGATGAGAGATCATCCAATTGGTTGACATCGAATTTAGAAAACATTTACTTAGGCAGCAAATTCCCAGATATATTTCAAAGGACAGATGCCTTTCTTCATAATTATCAAGAGCCAAGGAATAAGGATATCCCATATATTAGGGAAATTCGTTGTGAGACTAACAAAATAAATCCAGACTGTAATCTTTTTATACTATTCCGAGCAGTTGATTTAGGCTTAAATCTAGATTCTACAAAAGGGATCACGATAATAAATAATCTTAATCAGTACAATATTCCTGTTTTTCGCGAAAGCTTTGGCTGGTTCCACTGTACGGTTCACATACCAATTGATGCTCCCGTCGGTGATCATAAGCTAATTTTTAAACTAAGAGATACCAAAGGCAATGAAAACACACACGAATTCAAATATATTGTTATTAAATCTGAGCGAGCAAACTTTAATAACAATGCAACGCCTGTATGTTTCTAAAGTCGTTTCACTCCTCCTCAGACTTGTCAAACCTGCCCTCTGCCCGTAGTGCTCTTTCAATAATCCCCAACAACTGCAAATCCCTTTGTATCTCGTCAATCCCCTCTTGCATGCTCTCGTATATCTCGGGGAAGTCCATCTTGAACTGTTCTATTCTTGCGAGGATAGAAGACAAGCGTTACTTGCTGCATGAGTGCCTCGTGATTCTTATAGTCATCGTCTTTACTTTAGTAGAGCACTGTTCTGGGCGAAAACTCTCATAGTTTCTTCCGACTTAAGAATTTATTTGTGCTCAAACTAAGGAACGGCGGTATGCTGTTAAAGTAGTACGCCTTTAATAAAGTTTTTTGCAATAACACTTGAAATTCTTCACGGATTTTATTATTATCGGCTAAATATAGGGCGGATAACATTAACATCACGGGGTGGCAATGATCTTTATCTGAGAAAGCACATTTTAGCTGTTGTAAAGGCTGTATTGTGCCTGTATATTGGTCGTATGGGCCGTAGGACCTCACTTTCGGTTCTAATGAGGCGATCGGGGCGCGAGTCCCGTGACCTATCCGATGGGTGAAATATTTTAGGTATCCTTGAGAATAAGGATAGAATGATGAAAAAACTCACCATACTAATGGTTTCATTATTTATTGGCTCAATAATAGGGTTGATTTTTTTAATAGTTCAATTCAAGCTAATGACAGAAGAGTTTGCTTTTCAAGTCTCTAAAATTCTAATTCAATTTATAACTGTGATTATTATTGGCCAAATCATACATTTATTTATTAATGCATATACAAAAAAGAAGCAAGAAGAAGCAGTTCTGCGTGAATACAGAAATTCAATATTGAAAAAGATTAGTACATTAAACACTAGTGCTCTAAGATTTATACACAATATTCGTTCAAATGCAATTTTTTATGACGAAACAAATGCAGCAGAATCAGGTGCGAGAATAAAACTTCAAGTTTATAAGTATGAAATGCAAAATTTCAACGAATTACTCTTTGAAATTTACATTACTCGCGAAGAAATTAAAACTTTTCGTCACGCGTTTTCAGATATCACTAATTTTTGGAAATCAATCCGAAAGGTTGAAACAATATTACTTTCCATTACAAAAGAATTTGAAAAGGTTTCGGTTCGAATAGATAAAGATGATGAATCGTTACCATTAACGAATCTTCCAAAATTGCAAGACTTTATAAAGCCGTTTGGCAAAAGCAATCAAAGACAAATATTTAGTGATCTATATGATGAAATAATGGCTTCGATCCGAGACGACAATCAAAAGACCATGAAAAAGAAAAAAACTTCACTAAAACAACGAAAATTATTTCATAGCTAAAATATTTTATTGGTAGATGCCTATCGACCAAGGAATTCAAACTTATCGGAGGTAAGGCGTGGCGGGGGGAGCAAGCTGAAATTTAGTTGCAGATGACTCGAGCAGCGGTGCGTTTTGAGAGAATTTTTGAATTGAAAAATCGTTTGGCAGGCCGGCTTTCCCTGACGCTCGCGCCTGTGAAAATAAGGTTAGACCAAGAAATGGATTTTTCTCTACTAAAAGAAGGAAATTATGAGAAGGAATTTAAAATACTCTAATAAAATTGCTCGTAGTGCTAATGAAAAGCATCCTTTGGAATTGGAATATATAATTAGGGAATTAGAAATACATTCAACTTATGCTAATCATACTCGACAACGCAGCGAAGAAATTGGTCATTTTTATCTTACTGCTTTAACTGCAACAATCGGTGGAATTCTAATAGTAATTCAAAGTTCGGAAAATGTATTATTTAGGTCGTGTGCATTGTTCTTAGGTTCATGGGCACTATTCGGATTCAGTAGTTTTACTTTTTTCAGGGTATGTTCTTTCCAATCTTACTTCACTTGGATCAGGTTGCGTAGTATATTCTTACGTCAAGCCGTTTATAATTATGGAATTAAAGTAGCAAACTACTTACAACCGATAAAAAGAAATGTAATTTCTGGATTTTCCCCAAATATATTGTGGTATTTAACAATCCTTTCTCTATTCTCAAGTATTATTTTTTCCGTAATAGTAATTTCTGGAATTGCAGTACTTAGGCAATTATTTAGCCAACCAATTTTTCAAAGCTCATTTTTTTTCTACAAAATCTATTTAATTCCTGGCATAATTTCATTCTTTGCACTTATTTCGCTTTATTTGACAATTTTGCACAAGTTTAAGAAAAAATCGAATGTAATAACTGAACAATATTTATCAGAGCATAATATCAATATAACTATCTAAATTAAAGCGATAAATTGCTCTTCAAATTCTTAATCATATCTTTGTCATTTTGGTCTAACGAATAAGCGTTCTCACCCGACGCGGCAGCGTCGCGTTTTGAGTGAATTTTTGAGTTGGTAAATCATTTGGCGGTTCGGTTTTCCTTGACGCTCGCGCCTGTGAAAATATCGTTAGGCAAATCCTATTCTAAAAATATTATTAATGAGGTAAGCTATAAATGACCAACTCTGACTCAAATGTTCTTGTCGCTCTTATTACAGCCGGAGCAACATTTACCGGTGTAGTGATCACTTTGTTATTTAATTATCTAAATGCAAAACAAGAGGAAAAAAGGCATAATCGTCAGTTGGAATTACAGGAACGTCAAACGAAACTTGAAGAAAATAAATTTTTGCGTACCCTGCATCATCAAAGACAAATTGATATCTTCGAAGCGAGACTAGCAACTTATCCCCAGATTTTTGAAGCACTATCCCCTCTTGAGAAAAGAGCCCAAAAAGACATCACTCCTAAAAAGGCGAAGGAAATTGAATCTACACTTAAATACTGTTCATATGTAGTTGCTCCCCATTGCCTAAGTCCTAATGCATTAATGAAGGCAACTGAACTTCGAGACTTACTATACAGCTTTTATGAAAATGATGAAGTCATAGTGGAAGAGTTAAATGAAAAAAGACTAGAGTTTCTTCAAGCACTTCACCAAGATCTCGGACGCGATGCTTGGATTGGAGACCTAAAAAGTTTATTAGAAATAGAAACTCAACTAGAGAGATAACAAGCGCCCTCAAAAATATTCTAGTAGTTTTCGAAGTTAAATATTTTTGGCTTTTACGAACTTATAAAAATTTAACAAGCACATAGAGGATACAAGCAACTATTGCCTAACGATACAGAGCTGCAACGGAATGGAGCGCAAGCAAAATTCCATCTTGGACTGTGAAAGGCCAATGATCTGTGAGTGACCACTCAGGGGTTATCAGCCTAGCCCCTGCTGACTTATTGATCTGAGACAAGCTTCATCCTATCCAGCCTTGCTACTGCTCCTCTCAGTGTGTCCACTTCCATGTGCGAATATATCTGCGTTGTCTTGACATCTTTATGTCCTAGCAGTTCCTTCAATTCGTAAATCGGTGTGCCATCCTGAACAAGTAACGTGGCAAAGGTATGCCTGAGATAGTGGAAATGCAGCTTCGGATTGAGGCCGGCTTTGAGGATATATTGCTTGAACCTGCCGATCAAATAATCGGCATAAGTTTGTCTGCCACTTGCTCCCGTTAGTACAGATTCACATAAACGTTCCTTGTTTACCAGCATATTATAGACCGTATCATTAATAGGTATGGTCCTGCCTTCACCTCCCTTCGATTCAGCCATGTTCAGCGATATTCTGAACTGGATTCTGTGCCTGATCGCTTCCGCCGTGTTCGGCTGGAACTTGAAAGCTATTAAGTGGCCTTCAGGCCATAAATGGTCCTACGACCATAAATCACCGCAATTCTGAATAATATTGCGGACTTGAGGAGGAGTTCGCAGCATTATCCCTAACGGGACATGCAAGGCCTGAATCATGAATTCTATGCTGTACATAGCTATTCTCGTCATCTCCAACCTGACGGACGGCATCAGAGACGGCAATATTTCCCGCCTTCCCGGGGTAAACTGGCAACTTTGGCACTTTATAAAGTGGATTTCCTACCATTCCCTCACCATTTCACTGCTCGTAACTCAAGTTCCACTGCAATTCTGGCTGCAAACTGCGGCTTTATGTCACTTGGCATTCAAGTTAGGCTACCAGTTGTCCTTAAATGACACCATCAAGAAACGTCGGCTGGTCAACATGGATGGCTGCAGCAATAGCGGAGTCGTTCCGTTCATCGATTCATGGCTCAAGGAGAAGTTACTGAGGCTATGAGAGCCTGTCGGCAATGCCGATTCCGGAAAAATAGTGCAACAATTGGAGTGGGTATCTTCAAAGGCTACCCACCCCTGTTCTTTCCGGGTATACGGGGCATCGATTTTTTTGAGAAGATATGCTCAAGGGAAGAGGATGCCTCGGAATATGCCTGACATATGTTAAGGTGGCGTTGCATGGAGAGACGTGGAGTGCGGTGAAGCTGCGGCTGGTGCCGATGCCATGGTCTTTC
>JAFGPS010000006.1 GCA_016936075.1 Sedimentisphaerales bacterium
CAAAGTCTAAAATAATTAAAGAGAACAGTCTGCTTGCTTCTGCAGCCGATGATTCTGAACAGTGGTATAATATATCCTCTAAAATAATGATTAATATTTACGGGAAAGCGATTCATTATAGCGATTTTGGAAATAATATTTACTATATTTATAAGCCAAATGACAACCAAGTATTAATTTCTGAAATTAGATCAACGTGGGAGAAATCAATAAAATATAAATCGAACTCAGATTTTTTGACTACACTTTTGCAATTACCTGAACAATTCACAGGAAACATCACCAGAAAGACAGGCCAGTATCAGAATAAGAAAGTTGATATATATCAAATAAATGCCGGCATTGACCTTCATGCCGATAGCAGCCATTCTGAATATAATGTTGCATTTAATGCTTCATTTGAAGCTATTGTGGACAGGGCAACAAATTTAATTATAGTTGTATTTGAAAAAGTCTTTGATTTATCAGGTGAGCATATTGGCGATTTGGAAATCACTTTTTCTTATCCCCAGACTGGCCCTAAAGATATTTACGAACTCGGTGTCCCTGATACTGCAGAAGTTATTAATTATCTGAATCAGACAGAACCATAGAGAAATTCCAAAGTCAAAGTAACGTTTTCTAAATAACTTTTAGCCGGGCTTTCCATAGGTCCGGATTTTTTATGCGCAAATTTCAAAAAAAATATATTAAAATGCATTTGTGGATTGTCTTATTACCGGCAATCGATTGTTATGAATTCATAATATAGCCAAAGGAAAAGCTTTTCATGCTTGAAGACAGGCTGCTTATATGGAAGTTTAATAAGGGTAAAAGAGAGACCATTGAGAGAATCTACGCCAAATACAAGGATGACCTGATGACTCTCTCAGCCGCTCTTTTATATGATAAGAGCAGTGCAGAAGATGTAGTGCATGATGTTTTTGTGAAGTTTATACGCTCGTGTGGCCAGATGCGACTAAACCAAAGTCTAAAGGGTTATTTAATAACCTGCGTCGTAAATACGGCACGGAATAAAAACAAGGCTGGCCAAAGACGGAAAGATACTTCGCTCGATAAAGCAGTGCAGTTTAGCTCGAATCTTCATAGTCCTGATTTGGCTGCAATGTTTAACGAAAATTCCCAAAAGCTCGCGCTGGCACTTACTGAGCTTCCTTACGAACAACGTGAAGTATTATTGCTTCATTTATATAGCGGCTTAAAATTCAAGGCAATTGCCGAGATGCAAAATGAATTGATAAGTACAATCCAGGGCAGGTACCGCTATGGATTAAATAAACTGCGGTCATTGTTAAATGGTGAGGTGGAAAAATGAGACCGACAGATAATATACGAAACTCGTTTAGAAAACTAAAAATTCCCACAAGCTCGGGACTGGATAAAAAAATCCATAACGAAATAGTCCAGGTAACTGGAGAAATAAATAAAAATAAACCGGCAACGCCGGCTTTATGGAGAAATATAATGAAAAGTAAAATAACAAAAATTGCAAGTGTTGTCATGATTATTGGGTTGGTTGCAATTGGTGCAACTTTAATAAATCAAACATCCACACCAGCTTATGCTGTTGAGCAAACCATTGAGGCAATGCGAAATATAAAAACTGCTCATTGTTTTGGAACAACTTTTGATGGAGACAATGTTGAAATGTGGATTGAAGTAAATCCACAAACAGGAGCAAACGAAAAGTTATATTTTGACAGTTCTATGGTGTCGCGCATAGCCACGCAAGATGAAGTATATACCTATCAAAAAAATTCGAATATCGTTATTCATGTCAAAAAAAGTGGTTTGATAAGCAATGAGATTCGATTCGGCCGATTTATAGAAGATATGGTAGCTTCGACAACGAAAAATAATGATGCTAAGATTAATATTACGGAAATCAATGGTGAAAAACCGTTCATACTGTTAACATTGGAAACGGATGAAATGTTAACAGAGTCTAAAGTTGATGCAGTTACAAAACTACCCATGTCTATAAATGTAAAATCCACAAAAAATCCTCAACAAGGTGAAGGCAAAAGTATTGATCAGATATTTTATAATGAACCTTTACCAGAAGGAATTTTTGACTTTGTTATCCCGGAAGGAGCAAGAGTAATTGAGCAATAATAGAGACAGATGTTAAACCGATAAAGCCTCTGCGAAATATATAGAGGCTTTTTTTATGCGCTAAATTATTTTAATAAATAAATTGGATTTTTAGAATATTTTTGAGACGTTTTGCATGTTTTTACGTTTATAATTTCGATGACGGCAGAAACTAATACAAATTGGATAAAAAGGCAAACAAACATGACCAACCTCGGAATCGATAATACAGGCCTGATCGAGAGAGCAAGAAGTGATCCTAATGCCTTTGCAGAGCTATATTTAAGGCATTATGAAATTGTATTTAAGTATTGTACACACAGGTTGTTCGAGAGCCATTGTGCCGAAGAGGTCACTTCTACAGTCTTTTTTAAGGTTATGCATAACCTGGACTCCTTTGAGGGAACGGAAATTGACTTTCGAAACTGGCTTCTGCGGATAGCTACTAACGCGGTAAATGACTATTTGCGGGACGCCAGAAAAAGAATAGAAATTATTCAAAAAGCAGCTCTTGATATACATACACAATCAACGGTTACAATAGATTGTGACGAAAAGCTGCTTGAGAAGAAAGCTTTTTTACAAAAGGCTATATTAAGCTTAAAGCCAAAGTATCAGGCTGTCATCACATTACATTTTTTCGAAAATATGAAATTAACTGAAATAGCCACTTGTTTAGGAAAAAATCCTTCTACAGTGCGAACATGGCTAAACCGTGCTTGTACGAAATTGCGAAAAAAACTTCAAGCCTCTGTAGGTAATGGAGAATAATCATGAACGACAACCAAAAATATATTGAAAAATTTATAAATGATATACCATTTGATTCACCTGACAATGAACATCGTGATGAGTTAAAGAAACAGTTGTTAAACTCTTTTCCAAAACATCGGCTGCAATCACAAAAACCAACTTCTAATATCAGGAGAATCATTATGAAAAGCAAAATAACAAAATTCGCCGCTGCGGCGGTGTTAATTATAGCAATTGTATTGTCATTAACAATTTGGGACACTCCTGCTTATGCTTTGGAACAAACCATCAAAGCCTATGAAGGTCTTCGTTATGTTCATATTAAAGATTTCAGAGAAGGTGAGAGTGAACCGCGAGAATTTTGGGTGGAACTTGATGAGAAAGAGCAGGTGAAAAGGATTCGTGTGTATATCCCCGCCTGGGCCGAACGGGAAGGTCCCCTGGTTGCGATATGGAGTGAGGGTAAGCTCCAGACACTTCGTCAAAATAATAATATAGTTGGAACAGTAAGCGACGAAACTTTAGGCCCGGAAATATTGAAGATTATTAACGAGTTCGACCCGAGAATGGTGGTTAAAGATTTATATAAACTTGAAACCGAGGGGCAAGTTCAGATCACTACAAATGAACCTTCATCAAAATCCGAACCTATTGTTATAACAGCAGAATTTCAAAATAATAAAGCCACCAGGCAAATAGTTCTATTCGTGGATCAGAGTACAAAATTAGTTACTCGTATTATACTTCCGATTAATGACACTGAAGATGGATATCAACATTCGTTGGAATTTTCAGATTACAATGTCGCTCTCGATGATAGAGTTTTTATGCTAGAACCAACTCCCGAGATCGCAAAATCTTTTATGAAGGATATTAACACCAATCTTGCTAAGCTGGATATAAATAAATCTACGATGGCGGATGTAATTAAAGTACTCGGCGAGCCATGGGCTTACAGATTCCGGGGCGAAAATTATTTTAAGAAGGATAACCTCCCCGCGGCTTATACAATGAGTTATCCGGGCGGATTCATAGTCAATATTTATAAGAATCAGGTAATGCAATGGGGTTGTCAACAAGCACCCGGGAACGAAATTCCGGGATATACACTTAAAGATTCGATACAAATTGGAACATCTCTTGAAGATATTTTCAAAAAGCTGGGATATCCATCAAAAGTTGTAGAGGGATTCGGTACAGAAGATAATAAAATAATGTACGAAGATAATACCATCTATGCAAACATGAATATAAATGAAAGAAAGGGATTTTGCTTTGCTAAATACGACGAGAATGGAAAGGAAATCAAAATATATTTCGATGATAATGTTCTCTATAAAGGTACTGGTAACAACAAAAGAATTTCTTACTATGGAACAGTCAATAATAACAGGAGATTCAGATTTTCATTCCTGGATGACAAGGTGGGTGCTATGTATGAATACAGAACTGAACCATTAAAAACTTTAGAATAAAACCTTAATGTAAAATACAAAGACAAGTTTATTAATAAAAACACAGGGTAACTAAAAAAGCTGGACATTTTGAGGTCCGGCTTTTTTTTGCGCTTTTTTTAAAATATTTTTATATTAAATAAGTAAGTTACGTGTTTATATTATTAGAAAGGCCTTTTAATAATCGCTGGAGAATTGTTTGGTAGTGAAAATTTTCAAAATAAACAATAGAAAATTGAGTTTCAAAGACGTTGAAGATACTTATTTGAGCCAGAAAAATTCGCTTCTCAAATTTGCGTATGTCCTGGTTGGTAATATCGATAACGCAGAAGATATAGTTCAGGAAGTCTTTCTGGGCTTTGCACGAGCGGCTGGAAAAAAAGAGAAACTCTCGAATATCAAAGGATATCTTATAACAGCCGTGCTGAACAAGGCCAGGAATTACTACCGGGATAACAAAAAAAGTTCAAATGAAACTCTCGATTGTGCTGATGAAATTCCAGCGAATAATAAAAGTCCCGAACAATGGGCGATTCTCAGCGAACAATTGCAATTGTTAAGTAAAGCAATGGGCGAGCTGCCCATCGAGCAAAGAGAAGTTGTTTCTCTGTACATGGAAGGTTCTCTGACATTTAAACAGATAGCTCAAATCAAGGAAGTATCTACGAGTACGGTTCAGGGAAGATTCAGATACGGAATTGAGAAACTGCAAAACCTTCTTGCAAACGAGGTGACAAAATGAACAGGCAAGAAAATATAAAAAAAATGTATGAACAGGCCAAACTCAACACGATAAACGCAAAAGATAAGGCCGTTCTGAAACAAATGAAAGAAATTTATTTAGAGGAAAGTAAAGCTGAAATCAAAACAACTGAGCTTTCTTTATGGAGTAATATAATGAAAAATAGAATAACAAAATTTGCAACCGCTGCAATAATATTTGCAGGAATATTAATTGGCATGAATTATTTTGGAGGCGCGATGAGTTCAGTTGCTCTTGCTGATGTAGCTGAAAAAATTAAGCAATTTGATTCACTTATTCAGGAAGAACATCGTATAGTAACAAATATCAGGCAAGATGGACAAAAATGGGAAATGGATGTAAAAAAATATATCTCAACCAAATATGGTTCAGTCGAACAGCAATATGACCAGCAGGGAAATATTATGACAACAGTTTATCTTCTTAAAAACACACAAGAGATTATAACTGTAATTCATCCGGCTAAACAATATTTCACAATTAGCCTGAAAAACACAAACCTTGAGCTTCCTGATTTTGTTAATCCAAAAGGAATTGTTGAATTCATAGTTTTGGAGCAGAATCCAGTTAAACTTGGCACGAAAGAAATTGACGGCAAAAAAGCGGAAGGCTTTGAAGCTGTTAATCCAAAAGCAATGACAGAATTAGCGAAACTAAGTAATGGAATGTTACCAATAGGTGACAACAAATGGAAATTGTGGGTTGACGTTAAAACCGAGCTTCCAATCAAAATTGAAGCTGAATACACAATGACAGAAGGGCCAATGACCAATTTCATGGCAGTTAATGTCGTAAGTGAAACAAAAAATCTTGAATGGGGAGCGAAATTTGACGATAGCATCTTCAATCCCGATATCCCAGATGATTATAAACCTATAGATTCTTCTGCGTTTATGAGATAGCATCTAATTGTTTACCGAATCAAGGCCGGATTTCAGAATCCGGCTTTTTTTATGCGCAATACTGAATCAATATTAAACAAGAAAATTTCCAAAAAATTAAAATTTCTTATGTCCAAATACATCGCTTATTCGTGATATAATGTAGAGCAATGAATATTGTGATAAAAGTAAAGGCCTTTGCGAATGTTAGAAGATGAGCTGCTCAAATGGAAGTTTAAGTCCGGCAGTACTGATGCGCTGCGGCGTATCTATGAAAAATATCGCGATTACCTGTTAACGATTTCAATGGCGATAGTAAACGATGCGTCTCTGGCCGAAGATATTGTACACGATGTTTTCGTAACATTCGCGCAGTCTGGCAAATCATTCAAATTGAGAGGCAGTCTCAAAAGTTTTCTTGCAACTTGTGTTGTCAATCGTTGTCGTGACCTTATCAGGGCGAATAAATACAAGCCTCTCAGCCTGGATGAAAACGAACAGATACAATCGCGTTTGGAATCGCCGGCCACACGTGTGATAGCCGATGAACAATCGCAATATCTGGCTCAGGCTTTGGCGCA
>JAFGPS010000065.1 GCA_016936075.1 Sedimentisphaerales bacterium
CCTCCACATTGGATGATGCATGATTCCGGTCCATACTCGCTTTTAACGGTTATGGCCTTGCCCATGAAATCTATGTCGCGGTTACCTTCACCTGTATAAGTACCCGGAGCGACAAGGACTATATCGCCATCATTTGCATCATCAATTGCAGCCTGAATATTTGGATAATCAGATGGAACTTTAAGAGTTTCAGGTATAGGAGTAAAAATCAGCCATTTTTGTTTATTCTCATTCCACCATTGCAGGCATTGAGAAGCAGAAAAATTTATCAATTGATGTTCACCCGTTAAATTTGATATTGCTTGTACAAGATCGGCATCTCCTTGTTCAATCTTCTTTATTATATAAGGTATTGCAGCAACGCCGCCTTTTGTCATTCTCTCTAAAAGTACCTCATGACGGCTAACAGCGTCAGGTTTTTCTTCAAGAGCAGTCTTCCATTGTGGATAATATTCTTCAAACTTATCTTTTGCATATTTATTACCAACTTTCAACCAGTGCTGCCAGAGTGTGCGGTGTATTTCCTTATAGGGCTTCTTTTCTACTTCAGGAAATTCTTCGATCCCATAAACATCCCCCTCACTATATATTTTAAAATTAACTCTTAAAATGTACTCCAGACCAAGATGAATATCGATATTGAACAACTCATGTTCAGATGCAATTGTTATTATAGAAGGTGCAGCCTCTGCTGCGCGCAGTCTTACTAAAGAATAAATACATTCTATAAATCCATCCTGCTCCATTATTTCCATAAGAGGCTCTACTGCATTATAGTCATCAAGATAGCCTAAAGCAAATGCAGCATGGCTTCTAAGATTATATGTAACTTGTCGGACAACGTTAATTTCATAATGGTATTGCTCAATCGCAGTATTATTCATAATTTCAACTAATGGCTCAAAAGCTCGATAATCCTTCGTAGTGCCAAGACACAAAGATGCATAGCAGCGTGCTACATATCGATACATATCTCCCTTTCCTTCCGGAAGGTCTTCATCAGCCCAATCAGGACCATTCTCCATAACATCGATAAGAAATGGTACTGCATTAGCATCATTTAATCCGTTTATTGGCACAAATCCAGGTACAGGAGGATTCCAGCCTGTACTGGGAATATAAAAGTCGAAAACACCTGATATTGGCATTGAGCTTTCAAGAATTACATCCTTAAGCAATTCTTCAAAAGAATTATTTTCCTGTTGAGCCCAGCTTGTTTGAACCAAAAAATTTGACATTATTAGACATGCCAAAAATAGCCAATGGTACTTTTCTTTTTTGTGAAGTATGTGCATTATTAATCTTTCCTGAGAGTATTTGATACTTTATTAAACATCTGATATCTCCTGAAAATTTCCCTTTAATACGACTCAAGCCAGTGAATGAGCATAATTTCCAAATCAAGTATATCGACTCTGCAATCGCCGTTAATATCGCCTGCAACTATTGTTTCACAAAGCGGCTCACCAAAATATGATTTGCTTGCTTCGCTTGTTCCGCCGTAAGCGCCCATGTTTACATAGCCGCCATTTGGAAATGGTTCAAATCCGATTGGACTGTTTGGGTCACCTGTATCTATACATGGACTTGTAACATCTTTCTGTACCCAGGTTTGCAAATTCGGTTCCCACCTTCCTGCCTGTGATTTTAGGTGATAGTTACCTTCTACCCATATAGCATTAGGTTCATCCGGCTCAGCAATAATGTTAGGATCACTTGCATTAGCCCAATAACCGGGATTTGTGAAAAGTGGGTCAATGTTAATATTCCCTATACCTTCTAATCCGCCTTGTATATCACTATACGAAACTGTTAGAGTTGATAAATTACTGTCTGATATTGCGTTTTGTCCATCCCATATAATACTATTACTGATGTTAACAATGGAAGAATTGCTTGTAGCGATAGCACTGTTCTGACCAGCCCAATTGCCATTAAAAGTGCAGTTCTCTAATTCTATGTTGCCATAAGTGAATACTCCCCCCCCCGAAGATTCAGAATAGTTTCCTGTGAATGTACAATTTGACATCACTATATTTTTTTTACTCATAATATGCATTCCGGCTCCATCAGAGATGGAGTAGTTATTACTAAAAACACAATTTTCTAAAGTTACATTTGCTTGGCGACTACCCGGACGTGAGTAGTAAACAGAAACACCTCCACCCCGAAAGGCATAGTTTTTTATAAATTTGCAATTAATCAGAGTTGGGCTACCAAAATCCCTTATTAACATTGCTCCACCAAATCCATTACCAAATCCATTAAAAGCATTATTAGTAAAAGTACAATTCATTATTGTAGGACTTCCCTGAATGATAAACATTCCGGCGCCACCCCAAGGTCCAGAACTAATAATTGATCCATTGTATTTACCATCTCTTATAGTAAAACCATCTAAAACTGCATTCGCATCATTTTCGTAGCTGTATAAAACATTTATGCTATTGTCTAAAATAGATTGATCATTAAGTAAATCACATGGATCATCTACTTCGATATCATCACCATTCAAATCTCCGCTAAGGATACTTTCGTATAATTCAATGTTCCTTTCATTCGAATCTGATTCATTTGCTCCTGCATAGCCGCCTTTTATAGTCACGTTATTGATTAGGGAAAAATTTGCCCAATAAGGAAGATCGATGATAAGTCCCTGATCGGGTTTATAAATACCCTGTGCTACGCGGATTTCAACCGGTTTTTCAGATATATCTGCGATAGCAAGTGCGTCCTGTAAATAAATAAAAGCATTTTGCCATGATGAGCCGTCATTAGTTCCTGCTGCATCGTCATCGACATAAATAATTTTGGCTTGTACTTGTGTGCATAATACAGCTAATAAAATGCACACTAATAAAAGTGTTTTTGCACTCATTTTCCAATCCCTTATTTATAATAACACTGTATCATTGCGACTTTTCGCAGGAAAGAAATTGGCGAATCCATTCCGTAAAACTCAATACAAGGCATGCAACGAGCTATGGAGCCACTTTAAGATATACAAATATAAACTATCTCTGAACTTTTTAAGGCGGGATTTGGTATAAAATTAAATATAGTATTATAATAACGACGACAAAAATTATGATATTAAATTATGACCGCCTTATTTATAATTGTAATATTAGCATAGAAATGGCACTATGTAAAGAAAAAAGATGTAAAATTAGAATACAGAACTCAGAAAACAGAATACAGAATAGCGTTTAGCTTACATGGTATAGGATTTATTTTATTTGCGTCTTGGCGGGAAATAAAAAAACAGTGTAAATCCGCTTCAGTCTGCGGTTAAAATATTATTGATATGACAGAAAAAGAAAGAATACTGAATAAGATTCGCGAAAAGATTCGCACTTTTCCAACTGAGCCGGGTTTGTATTTTATGAAGGACTCGGCCGATAGGGTGCTGTACATCGGCAAAGCGAAGAATCTGCGTTCTCGTGCGGGCAGTTATTTTCAGCCGGCAAGCGACCTTTTATCGTCGCGCGGGCCGGTGATTGTGGAAATGATAAGCAAGGTCAAAACAGTGGATTTTCTCGAAAGTCCAAATGAAGTTGACGCATTGCTGCAGGAAGCGAGGTTGATAAAGGATATCAGGCCGCCTTATAATACCGACCTTGTAGATGACAAAACTTTTCCGTATCTTGAAATTAGGACAGGCGAAGATTACCCGGGTGTATATATTACCCGCAGGCCGAAAGAGAAGGGCGTTCGGCTCTTTGGGCCGTTTACAAGTGTGACTGACCTACGAGCCGCGCTTGTTGTTTTGCAGAAGATATTCAAATTCAGAACCTGCGGCATTGAAATTAAAGAAGACAATCCGAAGCGAAGATTTTTCCGGCCGTGCCTGTTATACAGTATCAAGCAATGTACAGGTCCATGCGGCGCGAGAATTGGTCGTGCGGAATATAAAAAACTTATCGCAGACCTTACAAAGTTTCTTGGTTCCAAACGTTCGGTTATATTACGGCAGTTAAAAAAACAGATGGAAGAAGCATCGGCTGCATTCGAATATGAAAAAGCTGCTATGTTTCGTGACAGGATTCGTTTAATCGAGCGTCTCGACCAGCGAGGAACACCGGGCGAGCACGTTCAGCCGGAAGTGTTTGCCGCTGACCCGACTGAAGCTCTAATCAAGCTACGTGATATTCTAAAAGTAGCTGAGCCTGTACGGATTATTGAAGGGATAGATATCGCGAACATTTCAGGCAAAGAAGCGGTTGGCTCGCTTGTGAAATTCATCGATGGCAAACCTTTCAAGAATGGTTATCGAAGATTCAAAATCAAAACTGTGCAGGGTATTGACGATTACGCTATGGTTCGTGAAGTTGTAAGACGCAGGTATAAATACGCATTGAGAGGCGAGGAGCTTTGGCCGGACTTGATTTTGATTGACGGCGGCAAGGGACATTTGCACGCGGCTCAACAGGCACTCGATGAAATGAATGCTCCGAATGTGAAAGTCGCTTCCATTGCGAAAAAAGAAGAGGAAATATATTTACAAGAAAGCAGCCAACCTTTGCGGCTGGCTGCCAATTCCCCTGTTCGCAGATTGCTTCAGTACGTTCGCGATGAGGCGCATCGTTTCGCACAACATTATCATCACATTCTGCGAAGTAAAAAAATGTTGAGTGAAGAATAGTGGTATTTTTTATTGCTGATTTTCATTTAAGTGTTCGAGAAGTTTTTGATGGCTTTGTTCAAGCTCCCTGAATCGTCCCTGCATTAGTCTCATTTGTTCTTCCATCCTCTGAAAGAATGGATTGCTGGAAGTATTTGGAGTATTTATGGAGGGACTATCCAGATTCAACCTTGGCATAATATTGCCTCCTGTATCATCGAAGAACATCGGAATTTGAGTTGTTTCTTTTTGCTTTGCCTTCTCAATAGCATTTTTCGCGGCTTCCTGATATTCTGAGGGCAGTTCATCCAATTTGCCTATTGTTGTCTCGTATTTATCATTGTCAATTTTGACAGTTATTTTCGAATCGTTATCTTTGGGGCTTCCTTTGATTGTAACGGAATACATCTTACCATCAATAAAGGAAGTGGAAGAATACATTTCATTGAAAACTGTGTTTATACTTGATTTTATATCGTCCGGAATCTGTTCACCTAAAATTTGCGTCCATCCTTCATCTCCTGGACCTATACGGTAGATTCTACCGGGCAGAAATGACTTCTCAATTTGCGGCTCATCCTGATATTTCCAGCCTGTAGCGTTGTTTGACGGTTTAAGTTTCAGGTTGATTGTTTTACGCTGGCCAAGATGAATAACTTCCATTGATATTTCTGCTCCCACTCCTGCCTGACGCACGGTATTTGTGAGAGTCTTTCTGTCGAAAAGGTCTTTCCCCTGTATGGCTATTACTATATCATCTCTATCCAGACCTTGTTCTTCTGCACTGCTTCCTTTCTTAATATTACTAATTCTTATTCCCTGACCAGATTTTAAACCAAGGTGTTTTATAAGAAGTTCAGGTAATGGTGTTGTATCTAATATTATACCAATAACGGGACGATTATCATCTGGCTGAGATTCAACACAAAAAGCTATTCCTGTTGTTAAAATTAAAGTTAAGACAATTAAGCTAATTCGTTTAGTTCTCATAATTTTTCCCTTTCAATACGATTATTATTCTATCCTATATTCCCTGTTCATACACTGCAGGTCTTACAGAATTTTCACGAACTCCTTCGACAACCCACTGGTTTCCGTTCTCATCAGTAAAGTTGTACCAGTCAACATTTCTGACTGGTACAACTGATGGTTGCGTGAGTGGTTGAGAAGGACCAAAAAGTATATCATCATTTATTTTTTTGACATATGTTGGAGTACCAGGAGCAGGGCGGGCAGGATTTAGTTCATTTCTTCCCGAGGACGTTTGAAGCAGGATAAAATGTAGGGCTATGCCGAATATTAATCCTGCCGCTACTCCCGTAGCAAAGCGGATCCAACCGCCAAGCTTGATAATATGATGGCTTTTATATTTTGATTGCTGGAATGCTTTTTCGAATATCTCTTGAGATGATTTACCTTTTTCCAGAAGCTCTACTGCCAGAACTTCAGAGCTTTGCTCATGCAAATCCTGATACTGCTCAAGTAATTCCGAAGCCTTCGGATCAGAGTTTAATTTGGCTTCGAGCAAAATCTGTTCGCTTGGTGTGATTTCACCATCGAGATATTTGCCTATAAGAACCTCAAACATTTCTTCTGATATTTTCATTGTTCCAGTACCTTATCTTTATCATTATTTATAATTTTTTCGTAAACCATTTTTCTCGCCCGAACGAGCCTGATTTGTACGGTCGTTACAGGTACATCGAGTATTTCGGAGATTTGGTTGTAAGTTAAATCCCCCGAATGCTGCATGATAAATACCTCGCGATATTTTTCAGGCAGCGAATGTATTGCCATAAGTATTTGGCTTTGTTTTTCTTTTTCAATTATATTTTCAAAGAACTCATCTTTTTCACCCTGTTTGCTCTCGATTAATTCTTCATCCAGTTGAAGCGGCCTTTTTGATTTTTGTTGTCTGTGCCTGAGAGCTTCCCTTCGGGCCAGGACGGCGAGCCATGGTTTGAATCTTTCCGGCTCGCGTAATGTGTCGATTTTGTTTATTAATTTCAAACAAATATCCTGTAAACAATCATCGACGTCGCTTGAGTTATAAATAATGTTATAAACAAGCCCCTTGACCCACGCCCAGTTCCGTATTATAAGTTGTTGGAGAGCATCTTTATTTCCCTTTTGGGATTCTAAAACCAAAGCTAACTCGTTTTGTCTTTTTTCTACCATCATATTACCTTAACTACTAATATAGATACGCACTGGAGCAGGTTCATACATATTTTTGAAAAATATTTTGGCTATTTTTCGCGAAATTTCCATGTAATGGCAAATAATAAATACACAATAGATAATATCGGAATAAAACCCTATTTTTGCCAGTTTTCTTATTCAATTTATTATAATAACGACGGGTGGCAGCCTCATCCTGATTCTTTTTATCAGGATGGGGATGGTAAACTTACACAAAACCATAAAAACATCCCCAAACTGCGTTTGAGGCTGCCACCCGATATAGTTTCTTTGTAATTCAGCAATGTGGAATCGAGAAATATATCATTAAGACTTGCGAGTTTTGCATAAGTGAGGTATTTTATTGCCAAAGCAACATTTTAACTATTGAGAAAAGTTTTGAGGATAAAGTATGGAAAAAAAGAGTTTCGGCGGCGATAAGAAATTACCCATGAAATCGCTTCTTGCAAAATATGAGCGAAAATTAATTGATACGAATGTTTCTAAATTTCCAAAATGGATTGAAGGTTATCATCTGACTTTACTTACGATTGTCTGGTCCTTATTCCTGCTGCTTTTCGGATATTTAGCGAAAAACAATATTCACTGGCTCTGGGCATCGTCGGTTATGGTTTTTCTGCAATGGTTTACTGATTCTTTCGACGGTGCGCTGGGTAGGACACGCGATACAGGCATACCAAGGTGGGGCTATTACATGGATCATTTTCTCGATTATATATTTATTTGCGCAGTTTTAGTCGGTTATTCGTTTATGCTCGAAGCTCAGAGCAGGCAAATCGTTTTGTTTTTAGTACCTGTGTTCGGCTGCTTTTTAGTAAGCTCCTATTTAGCGTTCGGAGCGACAAACGAATTCAAAATAACATTCCTCGGAGCAGGCCCGACTGAGGTTCGCATTTATATTATTGTGTTAAACATTGCTTTAATCATTTTCGGTACGGCCTGGATTGAAAAAATCCTTCCTTACATTTTAGCGGCTTCCATAATTCTTATGTGCATAGTTGTTTTCAGAACACAGAAATACATCTGGAACATGGACATGGCCGAAAAAAGAGCAAGAGACAATAATCAGGCTGAACAGTAAATTCCACTTTTTAATTTGGTATTGCACAAAGCCATTTTTGTGAGCCGCCGGCGGTTTCTTTACTCCAAACGAGTTTACCGTCAGAGTCTAATCTGTAAATACCATCATTTGATGTCACCCAGACATAACCAGTCTCAGGCTCGATGCATAAATCAAAACCCTTTACAGGAATACTTTCAAGGATTTCACCGTCAAGACTCATTTTGAAAACTCCGTTATAGGTCGTTACCCAAACAACTGACCTTTGAGAATCAACTATGGCATTCATCGGAAGCTCAATCTTTATCTTTTTTCGTACGTCGCCATTTGGCTCAATTATCCAAATGCAGTCCTGACTTGGCTGACTTCCAAGTGGAGGTGCCTGGGGATGCCCTCTTTCTACGATCCATGCTGAGCCGTCATTTTCATTGATACTCACTGATACAGAAATGAAAGAAAACTTACCCGGCCAGTACATTAAATCTTCTCCATTACGGTTTAACTTGATAATTTCCTGCCCGACAATCCAGAAGCAATCTTCTTTCTTGCTGTACGTAATATTAAAGGCATTATGATATAGCTCTTTAATTTTCTTACCTGACAAATCAAATATGAGTAGCTTATCTCCATAAACTAATCCATCTATAGTAAGAACCCAGACATTTCCCGTTTTCGGGTCAACCGCAAGAGAATTTGGTTTAATGTCTTCCAATTCCAATAAGATATTTCCATTAAGGTCCATCTTTATTAATCTGTCACCCACTCTTTCGGCACACCAGATAGACTTATCAACTGGATTATAAACTATCGATTTGTTGGGCCCGGTAGATTGTGATATGTTCAAACTTGAACACTGCCATTGCTCTTTTCCATTACTATTAAACATAGTTAAAGTGTCTTCATATTTTGTTTTACCACTGGTAGGGGAGAAACAGTTATCCAATACAATCATTTTAGGGCCATCGACAATTTTACCTCGCCTGGCAAGCCAGTTTTGTTTTTGAGAGAGGAAAGAATTTTGAAGCAAAACATCAACATTAGTCAGATGCAAACCATCCCTGATATCTCTTTTAAGATAGGTCTGGCCTTCCCATTCAGGCGGTGACTCCATAGACTCTGCAAGAATCACAGATTTGTCACTTGTGGATAATCTATCCAAACCCTCTATTATATATTTATCGTCATTATCAGTTATTACCTGGCGATAAGTTGTACCTAAGGTCCTTGCTATTACTCTGACGTTCTTTGCCGGTTCGTTCGTATTTGCATAACGTACTGTTCCTTCGATTATGGCTCCGTCATCCATTTCAATATTATCGCCTTTAACTTCCTTACCAATAACAGGAATATACCATACACAATCACTTACATGAGTTGGGTGTTTTGCTTCAAAGGAAACCGTACTTCCCAAAGGAACATTTTCCATTACGTAATTTCCCTGATTATCGGTTTTAGTTGTTGGTACAACGGATTCTATCTTGTTGGAGAACATAATCATTCCATAATCAGGATCATCTGCACAATAATATTGCACAACAGCATTGGCAATACCTTTTCCCTTCGAATCTACTACTTTACCCAAAATCCTCGAAGTTGATTTTAGTTTAATCTGAATATCTTCTATAGAGCAGTAGGGCAGAGACGTCCATGCGGGCTGCTGGTCTTCTGAGATACATAAAAGTACAAAATATCTAAAATTTGTCCATGGCGGCTTAAACTCAAACTCGAACGATCCATCTGCTTTGCTTTGTGTTTGTTCGACAAGTGTTTTTCCCTGGTCGATGAATAAATAAATTTTGGCGTTTGCAGAAGGTTTGTTTTCAGAATCAACGACCTTACCTGTATATTTAATTTTTTCAGGTTGAGGTTCCAACACTAATTTGACGTCCTTTGAATCTGTACTTACATTTCGCAGGTAGCCCCAGCCAAGTTCGGGATGTTCCGCCCAAATGTCAGATTTGCCCGGTATAAGTTTGTTGAATTTGAAACTGCCGTCAGGTCTGGATTCAACATTGGCGGCCCAGAAATATCCCTGTTCCCATGTTGGTTTGGCTCGTTTACCACTCATATTATCCGAAGAATAATCCATCGTAATATAAGTATTGCCAAGAAAAACTTTTGCTCCAGAAACAGGTTTGCCATCTTTAGTTACTACTTTACCAGTAAGCTCAGTATCGAAAATCCTGTTTTCTTCTGCAATTATTTCCTCGATTTTTATAGACATTTCCTCTGAAAGCTTTACATTTTTGACAATTTCCTCTCCTTCTTTTATCCTGAATTTATTGCCTGAAAAAAGTTTTCCTGAATATCCGTCCCTTGTTACATTCAAAATCAAATCCTCATTTGGCATTGCTTCGATGAAAAATTCACCATAATCATCGGTTTTCCATATCCGGCTGCCCAGTTGTGTTCTTATCCAGAGACCTTTCAGCGGCTTATCATTACAGTCTGTAACTTGGCCGCTTACATGACCCAGCTTTAGAAAATCATATTCGATACTTTCATATGTTCCGGCTGGAATATTATCGAAATATATTGATGATTCGTTTTTACTGAAAAATGAATATTTATCCGGGAATGTAACTATAGGATAAAATCCATTCATAATGCGAATACTTAGATATCCATAGGCATTAGCGGGAATATCTGGAATGATAAACGAACCATCTTCCAGCGTATTTATTTTTCTTTGACTTCTTTCAGGGTAAGTTGTAATAACAAATATCTCCTGATTTCCGAGATCTAAATCATTATGTTTTGAAATGTATTTTCCCTTTATTACAGCTTTTGGGCCATTGTCGGATATTTTACTTGTAGTATCTGGATTAGAAGTCGTTCCTCTTATCATAGCAAGTTGTTTTTGGAACGAAGCCATAACATCACTCGCTTTGTTGTTTTCTTTATTGATTGAAGAAATTTTTTCGTTCAGGTCTTCGAGATTAAAACCTTCGGCTATTACGATATGGTTTTTGTCGGTCAGAATCAGCCATGGCAGTGATTTTACGCCCCAGTTGAATTTTGTTTTTTCTATATCTGCGGTGATTTTCCCGACTTTCAAATTAATGTTTTGCTCTTTGAGCCAGTCGTCTAAAACTTTCTGCTCTGTATCCGATGTATTTATCGTAAGGACTAAAATACCTTTTTCCTCAAGCTCCTGTATCCTCTTACTCAATTGAGTAATCATATTTCTCGAAGGCCGCTGTTCAAAATCCCAAAAACATATCAGATTCATACTATTATCAGTCGGCTCATTATCTGAGTTGATTTCAATATCGTTCATTTTCGGGAGTTCTTTTCCCTCCAAAGAATCCGGTTCGATTATTCTGCCGGAAATAATTGCCGGCTCATCTGAAAGCTCAACCTTATAAGTTTGGCCCGGCTGCGGCTCAAGATATTCACGTTTCATCCTTTCCGAATCAATATATTGACAGATATAAACTGGAACAGGGGGTACGTAATTAATTACGAAATCCTTCTGGCTGTAAGAGGTGCCATCGAACATCCAATAAATTTTCTGTGCAGATAATTCCTCATCAGAAATTGCTGTATTAATTAGAACAGTATATTCTTTCCTGGTTTCATCTGAAGAAATAATTGTCCCTTCGATTTTGGCCCAGGGATTCAATTGGATTTTAGAGCCGTTTTCAAAATCCTCGGATGATATCGATGCATATCCCTTATTTTCATGTACGACTACTATCAAACCTTCATTTCTGCTTGGTGGAAGTTCGAACTGGCCATTTATATCGGTTTTTACAATAACCTGTGTCTGCTCAACAAGTCCTCTCTGGTCAAATTTGCCGTTATTGATAAATGCCTTTGAATCAGGTCCTATCCAGCCAACTTCCGCTCCCGGGATAGGTTTGTTTTCAGAATCAGTGATTGTTCCACTGAATGGCTCTCCTTTAGTCATTCGTATCACGGCAGGCTCATACTGTTGTCCTAATGTTATAGGTGGTGCTGTTTCATAAAGATAACCATCAGCTTCTATTTTAAGTTCGCATTGTCCGTCGAAAGGATATGAAATTGCAAAGCCGCTCCATCTATAAGAGAATTTGCCTTCTTCAGATGTTATTGTATCTTTATAATGGGTACTCCAGCGAACAGCTCCATCATTATTGAAATTTGAAGACTTTATGCCGCTTGTTAATCTAAATTTCGTAATTGGCTTTTCAGTTTGTGCATCGATAACTTTCCCGGTAAAGATAGGGACCTTATACATTACAACCTTGTCAATTTCCGGATAATCTTCTGGTATTTCTCTACTGAAAAACAAAAGAGGCTGCCTGCTTCCACCATAGTCGAGTCTAATAGTTCCTACATCGGGCAGATTCTCGATCTTGAAAATTCCCTGTGAATCGGTTTTTGTAATACGGGTAATCGTTTTTCTTTCATTACCGATTCGCCAGTCTCCAATATCAATA
>JAFGPS010000066.1 GCA_016936075.1 Sedimentisphaerales bacterium
CCATAGAGCACGTTATATAAAATTGGGACGCCCTGTGCGATCCCGTATATGCTTATATCGGGAGGCTCCGATTACATAGCTTATCCGCGTTAATCAGTGGTTACAATATTTTTGGTTGCGGCTACGCCGCGCTGTGTTTTTAGTGCCCCGTTCGACTTCGCTCAGGGCAGGCTTTTTTTATGGCTTGATTAAAGATACTATAATGTTCTTCGTTTTCTTAGCCAGCCTACGATACCTACTCCGATGCTTCCGAGGAAAATAGCTGCTGGTGATGGAATTGCTGTTCCGAAGACCTGAACCTCGTCTATTGCTACACCTGAATTTGCGAATGTTATTTTCAAATACTGAGCCGAAACCGGGACAGTGAAATTAACTGATAGTGATTCTGGGCCGTTGATTAAGCCGCTGTATGCATCTGAAGTTGAATCGTAAATTACTGTATATTCTGTACCGTCAAGACTCTCATCTCCGTTTGCGTAGATATTGTCAGAAAGTGCGACTGAAATTGTGAATTGGCCGGGATCCCTATCGTTATAGTAACCCAATCTATCTCTTCCAAATACAATACTATCAATATTAGCTTGTTGGCCGAGGTCGATTTTCAGCCAACTATTTGCACTGCTGCTAATCCAGCTCGCTGCATTTCCATAGTAACCATCATTTGCATATTGAGCCTGGTGTATATTCGGATAGCCTGCGATTGTATCCTTTGATACGGCCGCTTGTGCGAATCCGTTACCCTGGTAAGCTAAATCAAGTGAAGTATCATACGGTCGATAAGACGATTGCGGCGCGGAATAGCCGGCTTTATAAACTTCCGGGCCGGTAAATGGTGAAGCAGGAACAACGGTAATATTTGCTTTGGCAGGGATTGCGAGAAACAATCCTAATATAATAATAAAAGGTAATATTGCTAATTTGAATGTAGACTGTCTTTTCATCACCCTTTTATTCCTCCAAATACTACTGCGTATAAAATACTTAAAAAACCGCATCCCTGCTTTCTCTATGATTTATCTATTATAACAGGCTGGACTAATTTGTCAAGGAATATTAGAAGCAATAACAGGTATAATGGCGTTTAGACACATTATTAACTATTATTATTGGTCATACTGAAAAAATAAATCTTAGTTTAACGAATAATATTTTTCCCTATTTTACCTTTTGAGCTTTTTAGTGGTCTATATTTTCCAAAGCTGATATAATATAGAGTTTTAGTAGTTTTAGTAATTTTTATTGATATTAGTGAAATGAACTTATGCCAGACGGACTTAAAGAATTAAATAAACAAATACAGGATATTCCAGCGTTGCTGGGTATAAAAAAAATACCGTGGTTAATAGCCGGACCTTGCAGTGCCGAAACCGAAGAACAGGTAATGGCGACGGCTGTTGGATTAGCAAAATGCCCCAATGTAAAGGTTTTTCGTGCCGGTATCTGGAAACCCAGAACGCGGCCAAACTGCTTCGAAGGAGTCGGCGAAGAAGGTCTCAAATGGCTCAGAAAAGTGAAAGAGCAAACAGGACTTCTGACCGCAACTGAAGTAGCTAATCCGAAACATGTAGAGCTTTGCCTTGAAAATAAAATCGATATACTCTGGGTAGGAGCAAGGACAACTGTCAGTCCATTCATCGTGCAGGAAATTGCGGACTCCCTTCGCGGAGTTGATATTCCGGTTCTGGTCAAAAATCCTGTAAATACCGATATCGGTTTGTGGATAGGCGCGTTCGAGCGACTTTATCAGTCCGGAGTAAAAAAACTCGGAGCTATTCACAGAGGATTTTCTTCGTTCGAGGAAACCGAGTATCGCAACAAGCCGCACTGGGAAATACCAATCGAACTTAAGAGGCTTATGCCTAACATTCCAATTATTTGTGATCCAAGTCACATCGGCGGCGACCGCAAATTTATCGAGCCAATATCACAAATGGCACTCGATTTGGGTATTAACGGCCTGATGATAGAAACGCATATCGAACCGGCGAAGGCGTTGAGTGACTCGAAGCAGCAAATTACACCGAAAGAGCTTATCGAATTGCTTGGTATTTTGAAAGTACGTGACACCGTGCCGACAGACGTTTTATTAAAGGCACAAATAACACGTCTTCGAACTTCCATCAGCCGCATAGATTCCAGAATTATTCAGGACATTGCGGACCGTATGAAGTTTGTCGAGGAAATCGGCCAACTCAAACAAAAAAACAAAATACCCGTTTTGCAAATGGACCGCTGGGAATCGCTGCTTAAGGACCATATTGAAAAGGGTCTTGATAAAGGGCTGGACAAGGAATTCACGAAAGCTCTTTTCGAATTGATTCATACACAGGCAGTGAAAAAACAGTTTTAAATAATTATACAAATAACCAAGATTCTTCGCTATCGCTCAGAATGACATGCTATGCAAGCATATTGATTGAGCCGGAAGCAAACTGATTTTGTGCCGCGTAACCGCGGCTGTATTCTATTGTGTTTGAGAACCATTTCTGGAATCTTGATTTGTTGAAGTCACCTGCTCCTGTATTTTGATTATAAGATTCGTTCTGGCCTGAATTTCCGGAATTGTCACCCTGCATTAATTGCTCTTTGGTCGAGTCGTTAGTGCTGAACTTGTTTTCTGTCGAGACAACATCAATCCTTTTCAATTGTATGCCGCTCTCAGAAAGACTCTTTATGATATCAGGCAGAGCATTTTCGATTTCAGCTTTAGTTTCAGCCTTGCTGACTTGAAGTGTTCCAGTCAGTTCGCTGTTCTTTTCACTGAATTTAATCATGACAGAACCAAGCTCAGGCGGATTCAGGCGGACTGTAATCTGTTTTTCGCCGGCCTGCGGAACCGCTGAACTGCTAATAGATTCTGTAATATGTTTGCTTATTTGTGTTGATACATCGTTATCTGAACTGGCCTTCAAAATATCTGAAGCAGCTTTTTCTGATGTCACTGTCGAAATATTTTGAGTTTCATTCGTTTGAGCGTTTGCGAAAGTTTGCTCGATGACCATGCCATTATCATCAAGAACCTGAACATCATTTCCTATTGAAGCGGAAGACAAAGCATCTGCAATATCAGGTTTTTGTTTCAAGAATTCATTTGCATTGTCCGCTGAGCCATCAAATAAATCATCGCTTTCCTGTGCGGCTTGCGATACATTCGTTTCGCCATCCAACTGCTTTTCATTAGCGTTTTTATTAAATTCCTGCAAATTCTGTATATGTTTTTTCGCAATCTGAGATATTTGCTCTACAGGTTTTGAATCACCCAGGAGTTCTTCAATTTTGCTTTTACCTTCAGAAATAGTTTCAGACACAGCGTTTTTCTGTTCCTGAACCATATTAAAAACATCTTTTACGGCCGGTTGATTGTTTTTATCAGTAAAAGTCTCCGTCGATATTTGTTCGACATTATTATTCGCAAGAAGTTCCGTAACGTCTTGAGTGTTATTATTTTCCGTTACAGCTTTTTCTGTTTGTTGGCCTTCAACCGGAACCTGATTTAAACCGTTTTGGCCGTTTGAGTTTTCCGGCAATATAGTTTCAATACCAGGTTGTTCACTTTCGGTTTCATCAAGAGCTTTTATCTGTTCCGGTTTAACCGCATAATCTGTCACTGTATTGGATTGTGCCAAAACAGAAAGTACATCTTCATTTGCTATTTCATCCTGCTCAGGTAATTCATTTTGAGTCGAATCATTAGCAACTTCTGACTGAGGATTTAACTGCTCATTTTCCTGAATTTCATTATCACAACTATTCTCAGTTTTGTCATATTCATTTGTATGATGCTTCTGAGCTTTTCGGCTTTCTACTTTTAAATATGGTTCGTTATTGGACTTTTTATCAACTATTGATTCATTTTCACGAACTTCATTTCTCTCATTACTGTAATTCACATTTTGGGATTTATTATCATTAGAAGAAATTTCATAAGCTTTTCTTTCCGGTAAGTCTTGATCCTCACCAATCGAAAATCGCCTGGTTCCCGGAACATCAGTTTTGCCAGGAACAGCCTGATTTGCAGGTATAAGTATTTGTCCAATATTTGTTATGTTTTCAATCATATCTTTATATATAAATTAACAAAATTCATTTATATATAAGCAACAAGCGTGCCAGTAATCCAAAAAACAACCAGACATCTCATAAACACTTACACATCAAGCACATACGAATATTATTTTTGTTTCTATATGATTTAGTTCAAGTCGAAGCTAACTTATATACGGCGAAATTTTCCATAATATGGAAATATTCTCCGCATTGTAAAAGATAATTGGTATGAAGAAAAAGCCGCTCCGGAAATCAATTTTCCACTCTTGGTTCACCGAAAATTTGCAAAGTACCCTCAATAACGGGTAATGTTTTTGTCACAACTTTGATATTACGATAATCACCTGTAACATCCATTCTCATAACGGCCTGTCCAAGTCCCTCAGTCAAAGATTGAAAAATGGAAGGATCGTCAGTAGCCAGTCTGCGCCCACGTGCTGTTAAAGATAAATCAACGTCTCCATTTGATAAACTGATCAAGCCTGAACCTTGAAAAGCAACGCTTTTACCTGACATATCCAGTTTATCGACAAAAAGGCCGTTTCTTTTTATATATGAATCAATTAACATACTGTCGAAAGCATATTCACTCGGTTCGTTCAGGTTCAAAACCTGGAAAAGCTTTGCGAGTGGTGACATTTTCCCTATCTGCATATTTTTAATTAATACACTGCATGTACCAACTCTTGAATTATTTTGAGGTATCTGGGAAGACAAACTTATTGCGCCACTCATTTTCCCACTGACATGATTATGGGAATTTTCTTCCGTGTCATTTGTATCAGATAAAAATCTTTCCAAATTAACATTTTCAAAAGCTGCTTCCAAAACATATTTCGATTGTGAATCTTCTTGTTGCAACAGTTCTAATTGGCCGGTAGTTTTACCTCCATATAAATCGGCAAGCAGATACTCTGATGACCATATCTTCTGATTCGGATCATAAGTAACTTCGGTTCTTAACTCAGTTAGATATTTGCCAAGAATGTAAAGAATGCCTTCATCTACATTAATTTTACAATCACTAAATCCCTCTCCTGTTGTATATTTTCCATATAACCGAATTATAGAATTCAGCTTCGCCGGCTTGTCTGACAATACAAAATCACAATTACCAAGATTGATTGTACCATTAAAATCAAACGTATTATTATCTTCACTGTTATTTATTAAATTAAATTTATTAAAATCAATATCTATAGTACCACTTGGTGACAATGTTTTATATAAATTATGGTATTTCAGCGGCAACAATTTAATAAACTTATCATCAAACGAAATATTATTTGCAGAAAGACTCAATTCAGCCTGCTTCATAGCTCCGTTATCAATTCGAATATCACCATTGAGAAAAATCTTTTCTCTTTCCGATTCTTCATGAATACTATCATCTAAAAAAGCAGTAACATTCTTTAGGGTAACATTATTCGAATCAATTTCCATTAAACCTGTAACGTCTGATACTGAAATATTAAAATCATCGAAATATATTCTATTTCCCAGACAATTAACTAAAACGCTGTAATCGACAGGTTTTTCCGGATCCAGTTGTTTTAAATCGAGGATCATATCCGCTATACCGTTCGGATCAAAGCTTTCGACTGTTTTCTTTATTGATTCCGGCAATAAAGACTGCAATTCCTTATCGTTCAATCGTACTTTTTTCATATTCAGCGATACATCATAGCATAACTGCTCATCCTTCTCAGGTATAAGGCGGCCTGTTAGCAGGACCGGCATGTCCCCATAAGTACCGGAAAGTTTTTTAATAACCGCCATATCAGGTGACACAAGAACATTCGCTACAATATTCGTAACTGGTTCTTCAAGGAAATCCATTTTAACCGAAGCATCCCGAAAATTCATATCCGCAGAATAATTAATATCACCAGATACAGTCCTGGAAACGGTAATCGAACCGTCAGTTAAACCAGTCGGCTGAAAGCTCTGATATATCTCTTTTTGATCTTCTAATAATGCAGTTTCAAGAACCGAATTCATAGGGACATTATTCACATCAATTATGAAATTATAAGGAGGATCATCCATTTGGCCTTTCATAATTTCGCCGTCTAACTTAATCTCAATATCACCATCTCGAGAAAAAGCGTCCCGAACTACTATTTTATCAGAACTAAAGATAAGTTCTCCTGAAAGATTCTTTAATGGATAAGGAAAATTGTCGTATTTAGCATCAACATCAAGTAATTCTATTTCAAGATATGTTTCCCTGCCTATCTCGTCATTTCTTTCGATCTGCAAATCTATCGATACATTCCCGGCAGGTGAAAAGGATGACCAGAATTTCTGTTGATTAGCATTTAACGCTTCAAACAAATCGTCATTCAAAGGCAATTCATCGCTTAGAATATCGACTTTATATTCTCGATTCGGGCCAAAATTCCTATACCAGCCATTAAAGGATATTTCAGAATCACCATGCTTTCCTCTTAGATTACCAAACGATATACTTTCATGAGTGAAATTAATATCTCCAATCAGATGTTGAATCGAATAGGGAAATTTTGAATGGTTAAATGCAATGTCTCTGCAGTGAAGATTACCATTAATAGTGCTATCTGTAAGTTTGTGCAAATTGCCTGACATTTCCAAATCAACATCTATCACACCTTTTGGCCTATATGTATCAAGAAATTTCTGTAAAGCTGTAATAAAGCCATATCGCTCTGCAAATGGTGGAATTTCTACATCAAGAACATTGGATTCATTATTCCTCAATGATTGCATGTCCTTAATTGTAAGATCCAAAGAATAATTATTATCCTCGTCATACTTCAACTCTGCGGCAGAAACGCTAATATACCAGGCCATTTCAAATTTCGGAACACTTAAAGAAGAAACGCCACCAGTCACTATAACATGGCCAGGCTCCCAAAAACCCTGCAAGCGACTTAGTCCATAACCTGAACTCATTGTCGCTGTAGTAATATCAAAATGATACATTTTCCTCTCTTCACTATTTGATTCGAAATCCGCATCCACAGGCACAGATAAGACCATTTCTTCCTGCCCGTTTATAATTTTTACGTATTGAAGCGTTCCCGAGCCTAAGTGAATATCAGGTGCTTTGTGAATACTTCCACTTGAAGGTTTTATTTTGAGACCAGACAAATTTGACCAGTTTTTATCGATATCATAAACTGCATTAAAAACAAAATCATTAACATCAATAAAATTCAGTGTGGGTTGTAACAAAAACAGACTTTTTTTATCAAAACTCGCAAATAACTTTTTCGCTCTGATTATTTCACAATTACTTGCTTCACTTTTACACGGCTTAACGACAAGATCTGTAAAAAGAACTGAACCATTAGCCATATACTTTATTGAACCTGCTTTGATTTTCGTATTTGTAAGTTCACCGATTTGCCCTAAAGCAATATGACACAACAACTTCCCCGCATAAATATACATCACCCATAACAAAACCGCTATAATCGAAATTGAACTTAACCAGCGTATTACGGCTATGAATTTCGATTTATTTTTTTCAGCTTTTTTCATTTGTATCTTTTTAGCGATTTATCTGCAATATCTCTTCTGCAGTAAGCACCTTCAAATTTAATCATGTCGACTGCTTCGTAAGCTCTTTTCTGGGCTGCCTGGATTGTTTGTCCCAAAGCAGTCACACCAAGAACTCTTCCACCGTCAGTAACAATTTCCCCGTTCTGCTCTTTTGTGCCGGCATGAAAAACCATGACATCCTCAAGCTTCTGCGCATCTTCCAGGCCGGATATCGCGAATCCCTTTTTATAATCGCCGGGATAACCACCGGAAGACATAACGACACAAACCGCCGGTCTTGGATCCCACTTAAGATTGACCTCATCCAGCTTGCCGTCAGCTACAGCGAGTAATACTTCAAGTAAATCGCTTTTCAAACGCATTAATATTGGCTGCGTTTCCGGATCACCAAAACGTACATTGAATTCCAGCACCCTTGCGCCACCTGCGGTAGCCATAATCCCTGCATACAATACTCCCTTATACGGAGTATCACTTCGATTCATACCATCAACAGTCGGAACTATAATTTCACGTGTTATCTGGTCCAACAGTTTATCTGTAATTACAGGAGCAGGACTATACGCACCCATTCCGCCAGTATTAGGGCCGGTATCACCATCCCCAATCGGTTTATGGTCCTGAGATGATTCCATCATATATATATTACGACCATCGACAAATGCAAGTATAGAAGCTTCCTCACCGATGAGCTTATCTTCCACTACAATTACATCCCCTGCAGGGCCGAAAATTTTGTCAACCATAATTTTCTCTGCGGCTATAATTCCGTCAGAAGGATCATCGCAAACAAATACTCCTTTACCCTTGGCGAGCCCGGCCGCTTTTATGACAACAGCTTCGTCTCGACTTGCAATATAGGCCTTTGCTTCACTGTATCTATCAAAAATCCTTCCTTCTGCGGTAGCAACACAACTGGCACGCATCAGGTGTTTGGCAAATGCTTTATCCGATTCCAGCTTAGCGGCTTTACCACTCGGTCCAAAGGCTTTTATTCCTGCCGCTTCGAACACATCCACAACTCCTGCATCAAGCGGATCTTCCGGGCCGACAACCACAAATTCGACTTTGTTCTCCTTAGCAAATTCAAGAAGTTTATCAATATCACAAACTCCTATCGGAACATTTTGCCCGCAATGGGAGGTACCAGGATTGCCTGGAGCGATAAAAAGTTTTCCTAATTTCTTTGACTGGGCTAATTTCCATGCAATTGCATGCTCACGTCCCCCGCTTCCAAGCAATAATACGTTCATTTATTACCTCAATATTGAATTTAACAAAGTTACATTTATATATTTTATCGGTTATTTTTCAAGCAATAACATTAACATATTCCTCTCTATATCTCAACTATTTAATGATATAACATAAACTTATATATATTTTACTGTTTTAATTATTTATTGTTTATTGACAATTACTTTTTTTTTATATTTAATCGAAAAAGGCCGATTAAATTATTAGATACAAATATGTTAAACAGATACGTGAATAGACTAATAATGCGTTATTTATATATTAAATCAGCTATAATAATTTTTATTATTGTTTCTATCTCAGGCTGCGTTCAGTCACCGGAAGCACCCAGGCTCGGTACGGCTGAAATAATTTCAGTCCCGATTCCACAGCATTTTGCGGGTGTTTCTGTAGAGAATCGCCCGATAATGTACAGTATTCTCGGAAATGGGAGCGATATAACTTTTATAATAGGCGGTATTCACGGCGATGAACCCGCTGGCCCTCAACTGGCAAATCATCTCGCCGATTACCTGAATCAAAATCAGGATATCCTTATAGGACGCAAAGTTGTTATTCTTACAGCAGCTAATCCTGATGGCTTAGCGTATAAAACACGAGTAAATGCAAACAAAGTTGATATTAATCGCAATTTCCCGGCAGACAATCGCATCAATGACCCAAACTATGGCCCAAAAGGACTTTCTGAGCCGGAATCACACATTATCTACACACTAATTCAACAATACAATCCCGCAAGAATAGTAAGTATCCATCAACCCTACGCCTGTATCGACTATGACGGCCCTGCTGAAGCTCTCGCTCAGCAAATGGCTTTGTATTGTGATTTACCTGTCGAGAAAGTTGGAGCTTTGCCAGGCTCACTCGGTTCGTATGCAGGTCTTACATTAGGAATTCCAATTATAACTTTCGAAATGCGTGAACACGATTCTATCCTAAATACACAACTGCTCTGGCAAAGATATGGCAAAGCCCTCTTAGCAGCAATAATATTCCCAAATCCTGTACAATAATACTAATACTGCCGCAATTCACTTGAACATTTTTAAAACTAAAAACATTGACCTCTATGTTTTATTGTAATAAAGTTATTGCTGTGAGACTTAAGCAGAATGATTTCTGGAGAGTAACTTTACGAGAATGAAATCTTTAAGAATTTTAACTGAGTATTGTTTACTATCAGCAAGACAATTTTCTTTACTATTGAAATTCCTGATAGGATTTTCTATTTGCATTGCTATTGTCTTTATTGCTCTGAGCATAAAATTCAATCCTGTTTTTTTATGGGGACTTCTTTCTCTTATTCCATTTGCATTTCTTACTATCATCATCTATCAAAAAAACATGCTCCAAAAGCAAATTGATTTATTGCGAGAGAATTGGGGTAAAGAAAATGATAGAAAAAGAAATTTCTCTGAAATAGATATTTCGTATCGTAACTCCGGATTTCATAATAAAACCGAAAACATTCTAATAGATGACCAGACATGGTCAGATTTAAATATGGATGATATTTACAGCAGCATTGACAGGACGTTGACAAATCCGGGAGAATGTACTCTTTACAACATTCTCAGAAAGCCGGTATTATCAGATACAATACTCAAAAAAAGAAACGGGATTATACGTTTTTTTCAAAACAATAAAGAAATCAGAGAGCAGATTCAAATAAAGCTTCTGCATCTTGGAAGACAAAAAGGAAACGGAATCACTTCTCTAATTTATGAAGAAATACCACCTTCCAGTTCAATGAAATTTTTGTTCTCGTTTATGGCTTTATTGGCACTAATTTCTATCATAGCAGTTTCGATTTTTTGGGGCGCAACCGGATTTATTCTACTCATATTCCCTATTTATATTGTCAATTTATTAACAACAAACAAAATTAGAGCACGGCTGGTTTTTAAATTAAATGCCATACGATATTTAGGTTCGATGGTTCGTATAGCAAAAAGCATTTCTGTTATCGAGAGCCCTGAGCTAAAAGAATATTGTGAGAAACTAAAAAAAGCTGCTTTTGCAACTGAAAAAATCGCCAGAAAAACTTTCTTATTATTTCCAGAGAACTCTATCAGTTCTGATGCTATAACTTTATTGTATTCTCACATAGATACGTATTTTCTCAGAGAAGTCAGAATTTTCTATGCAGTTCTGGACGAAATGCGTGCACATGAAGAAGACGTAAAATCAATCTACAACCTGATCGGTGAATTAGATGCGCTGCAATCTGTAGCTTCTTACCGTGAAGGTTTTTCCGGATATATCGAACCGATTTTTTCCGAGAAAGAAATAATGCTCGAAATCCAAAACGCGATGCACCCTTTACTAACAAATCCGGTACCAAATTCAATAAGCATTCGGGAAAAAGGAATATCCATAACAGGCTCAAATATGGCAGGCAAAACAACGTTTTTAAGAACGTTGGGAATAAATGCTCTTTTTGCACAGACAATCTATACATGTTTTGCCTCTTACTATTGTGGAAATTTCTTCAGGATTATTTCACTAATCAATGAAGCTGATAATTTGATTGAAGGTAAAAGTTATTATCTTATGGAAGCCGAACATCTATTAAGAATGATAAAAGCTTCACAAGAAGATTTTTTAACATTATGTCTTATAGACGAACCATTAGGAGGAACTAACTCGGCTGAACGTGTAATCGCTTCATTTGAAATTTTGCGTTTTCTCTTTGAACACAATGCTTTAGTTATTACTGCAACACACGATTTGGAGCTTGCTAAAAAACTTGAGTTTGGCTTTAAGAGTTACCATTTCACAGACGATGTTGATGACAAAGGCTTGAAATTTGACTTCAAGCTCAAGGAAGGTATTACTTCTACAAGTAATGCGATTAAATTATTGAAATACTTGAAATACCCGGAAGACATAATTAATCAGTCCATGAAAAAACTATCATCAGACTCGCAATAGATATAATTTTTGACTTGCGAACATTTTCTTATATCATGCGAAATCTCATTTAGCAAATAAATACAATTCTCGAATAAGAGTAGATTTTACAATATTCACATACTTCCAAATTTAACGTGAGATTTAGCTATTAATGCAGTAGAATATCTTGGAATATGAGTATTTTCAGGTTAAACAACCAGTTTAAACCGGCAGGTGACCAACCTCAAGCGATTGAGAGGCTCGTACAAAATCTGCGCGATGGCAAGAAATTTCAGACTCTATTGGGCGTTACAGGCTCTGGAAAAACCTTTACTATGGCCAATGTCATATCGCATTATGAATTGCCCGCGCTTATTATTTCGCATAACAAAACTTTAGCAGCCCAGCTTTATGAGGAATTTAAGGAGCTATTCCCGGATAACGCGGTTGAATATTTCGTGAGCTATTATGATTACTATCAGCCGGAAGCGTATATTCCTCAGCGGGATATCTATATAGAAAAGGACGCCTCGAAAAACAATGACCTCGACAGACTCAGGCTTTCTGCTACCACCAGCTTATCAACAAGAAATGACTGTATTATAGTTTCGTCGGTTTCGTGTATTTTTGGTCTTGGCTCACCGGAAGATTATAAAGCAAGTGTCGTCGCGATTCGCACAGGTGACCATATCGAGCGAAATGAGTTGCTCGGCAGATTTGCGGATATTCAATATTCGAGAAATGACCTCGATTTTCAGCGTGGAACGTTCAGGGTACGCGGCGATTGTGTTGAACTGCACCCTTCCTATGAATCTTTTGCGATTCGCATCGAATATTTCGGTGATGAAATTGACAGGATAAGCTATATAAATCCTATATCATCTGAAACTCTGGCTATTGAGAACCAGGTATTTATCTACCCTGCTCAGCATTATGTTATGCCGCAAGAAAGGATTTTATCAGGAATAGACAGTATAAAAGCAGAACTCGAGCAGAGACTTTTGGAATTCCGTGGCCAGGGTAAACTTCTCGAAGCTCAGCGGCTTGAAGCAAGAACAATGTATGACATCGAGATGATGCAGGAAGTTGGCTATTGCAGCGGCATAGAAAATTACGCAAATCATTTTTCCGGTCAACCTATTGGTTCGAGACCTTATACTCTAATAGATTATTTCCCAAAGGATTTCCTTTTATTCATAGACGAATCACACGTTACTATTCCGCAACTCAAAGCAATGTGGGCCGGTGACAGAAAACGCAAGGAAACACTCATCGAGCATGGTTTCAGATTACCCAGCGCTCTCGACAACAGACCTTTGCGGTTTGAGGAATTTCAGGATATATGGTCAACAGTAATTTTTGTCTCCGCAACGCCAAGCCAGTTAGAATTGGAAAAGTCCGAGAGCGAAGTTGTAGAACAGATTATCAGGCCTACAGGTTTAATCGATCCGGAAATTTTCGTATCTCCCGCCAAAAATCAGATTCCGCATCTTTTAGGCCAGATTGAAGAAAAGGTAAAAGTTAAAGAACGTGTTCTCGTTACTACCCTGACCAAAAGGATGGCGGAAGATTTATCCAGTTTTATCTCAAATAAAGGCTTTAAATGCAAATATTTGCATAGTGAAATCGACACTATCGAGCGAATCGAGATACTCACTGACCTTAGGCATGGTAATTTCGATGTACTTGTAGGTGTAAATCTATTACGCGAAGGACTCGATTTGCCGGAAGTATCTATGGTAGCGATACTCGATGCAGACAAGGAAGGATTCCTCAGAAGCGAGACTTCATTGATACAAACCATCGGTAGAACGGCACGAAATGTCAACGCTAAAGTATTTATGTATGCAGACGTAATAACCAAGTCGATGAAAAAAGCTATTGACGAAACCGAGAGACGCCGTAAAATTCAGTTAGAATATAATCGTAAA
>JAFGPS010000067.1 GCA_016936075.1 Sedimentisphaerales bacterium
GATAGATTTTCTCCGGGGTTGTTGTCCAATAAGGGTATACTCTAATCGGCTGTCAGGGGTTGTTTCGGTTAGGCGTCATGTTAGGGTTGGTAAATTTATTTGTTGACATTTTATTTAAAGGGTCATAGACTATATCCTGACACATCTTAAAATGAGAGGGTCAAATGCCTGGTCAACGCATTGGTTATGTCAGGGTCAGCAGTTTCGATCAGAACCCCGAACGGCAACTGGAGAATATTTCAGTAAATAAGATCTTTACCGACAAAGCTTCCGGCAAGGATACCAAGCGGCCCGAGCTCGAGGCGCTCCTTGCCTTCGCGCGTGAGGGAGATGTTGTTGTTGTGCACAGCATGGACCGCCTGGCGCGAAACCTGGACGACCTGCGGCGGCTGGTGCAAATGCTGACCAAGCGGGGCATCCGCATTGAGTTCGTCAAGGAAGGGTTGCATTTCACCGGCGAGGACTCGCCCATGGCCAATCTGTTGCTCTCGGTCATGGGCGCCTTCGCTGAATTTGAGCGTGCCCTGATCCGCGAGCGCCAGCGCGAAGGGATCGCCCTGGCCAAAAAACGTGGAGCGTACCGCGGCCGCAAGAAAGCGCTATCGCCTGAGCAGGTAGCCGATCTGCGCCAGCGGGCCGCTGCCGGCGATCAAAAAGCCGCCCTTGCCCGCGAGTTTGGCATCAGCCGCGAGACCTTATACCAATACTTGAGAACAGTTGACTGACCATGCCACAAACACAACGACTGATTGCCCAGATCGATGATCCGAAGAACTGCGCCAAGCTGTAAGCGGAATGGAAAAAATAATAATGAAAGACCTGGTACCAATGCCTTTGTTCCCTGAAAAACGTAAGGACGAACAGAAGTCAGCGATGATAAACTCGTTCTCGGACTCTAGCGGAAGGTCAAAATGGGGTGAGCATGCTAAGGGTGACCTGGCCATGCGTCAGAAATTTCCAAAAATGTTAATGATAAATTAATGGCTATTTTATTTTTTTTATTTTAATATATGCTATTATTTAAATAGTTTGCGACAAAAAACATTAAGGATAGCATGAATAAAATTAGAGAAAATCTTATTCTTGACTTACAGCAAGCACGGAATTCAGTAGTACTCATTTATTTTACTGGTGATCGAAGAGGTTTAGAAACAAAAATTGGTACAGATGCTTTTGATTTGTTCACAAAGCAATTAGATTTGATTGGAGATGCCCCCAAAATAACTCTTTTTTTATATACTAGAGGAGGTGATGTTCTCGCTGCATGGAGTGTTATTAATCTGATACACCAATTTTGTAAGGAATTAGAAATAATTGTTCCGTCAAAATGCCATAGTTCTGGTACTCTCATGTGTTTAGCTGCGAAAAACATAATAATGACCAAGCAAGCAACTCTTGGTCCTATTGACCCAAGCATTCATAATCAATTAAACCCAGCAATTCCTGGAGCACCGCCAACAGCCAAGGCTCCCGTGAGTGTTGAGGATATTAATGCTTTCATAGATTTTGCAAAATCAGTATCGGGGGATAAAAATCTTATCAATCAGGCTTTTCAAAGGTTATCAAGTGAAATTAATCCGCTTGTCCTAGGGAATGCTTTTCGTGCTAGAGGCCAGATTAGGATGTTAGCAAAAAAGCTAATGAGTAATAATCAAAAGAAGAAAAAAGTAGTTGAAAATATTTTGCGATTTTTATGTAGTGAATCTGGAAGTCATGATTATACGATCAATAGAAAGGAAGCAAAGGATGGGTTAAAACTTCCAATCGAAAAGCCGGATGATGCGTTATATTCAAAAATTATTGCTTTGTATAATGACATTTCAGATCAACTGGAATTACTGGTTCCCTTTGACCCGCAATTAATTCTTGGGCAGAATACTCAGGCGCCCTATTCTTTCAGTAGAGCGATAATTGAGAGTGTTCCTGGCCGTACTGATATCTTCATGACTGATGGGAGTCTTATCGCTCAACAATTACAAACGCCACAGGGCATTCAAAAAGTAATAAGTGATAATAGAACTTTTGAAGGATGGAGGCATTATGTTTAATAATGAGATGCGGTTCGTCGAGAACAATAGTAGCGCTTCATTTGGTTTTGAATCGGCATCAACAGCTGAAGTGAATAGTTTGTCTGAGTTATTGAAGAATGGTTATTTTATTTCGATAGAAAATGTATTTATCCCCATTAACACAAATATCCCTACAGATAAAGTAATCAAGACCGCACCATTAAATGTAGAAAAACAAATTTCATAGACTTTTCCACATTCTCATTTTTAACTCGGGACTACCTCAAATCAAAAGTGCGAAAGATACTTGACACTACCCGCCGTCGGTTTGAACGACTTGTTAAGCACTTACACATTGAACTCCATTTAGACTGAAGTCTTGATTTGGATTGCCCAGCATCCAAAGAAGCTTATCAATAATTCGTATATCGTGAGGATATGTTTCACTATGCTTTTTTCTCAAAGCTTTCAGATTAGGCTCATATCTATGATGTATGGCAATCACCATATCTTGATAATTCATGTAAAATTTCAGTGCTTTCTCAATATCTGATCCTGATTTAATTTTAGGGCTTGACTCTATTCTGGGTAAAGGTGCCAAGTATGACTCGATACCTTGAAGTATTACCAAGGCTCGCTCAACGAATGAATCATATATGACAACATGATCTGGATAAGAGCACCACAACAACTTTGATGCTGCCGAAAGCCATTTTCTATTTACAGTATTGTAGAATTCAGAAAGAAGAAGGTGAAAGCAATCTTCAACCTGCCTCCTCTCTTGTCCTTTTGAAAGCGGTAAAAAAATCGGTACTAATGAAAAATATTTATCGACAATGGCGTTGCGTGACTCTGCCTTTATTCCTTGAAAAAGCCCATAGTCACGCATCCAAGAAAACAGAAGACTTTTATCATTCACTCCATCCGAAATCATCTTCTTCATTGCAATATCTTTATTTATCCCTCTTTGCATTTCGCATGCTTTCGAATAATTTGAATCGATAAAATTTGCGAAACTCAATTTACCTCCTTTAGCCTAACGACCAAACTCACTGGTTTTTACGAAACGTAGCGGACTTAAAACCCGGAAAAGTGATTTATTGGCGGTCTTATAAGTCTGGTTTGATATCTCCTTGACGCAGTGCCCTAAGAGCAGTTAATCGGCCTTCAAACTCACTTTCACTCAACATCCCTTTACGATATAGGTCTCGCAGAAAATTTTCCGCGTCTGCTCCTTGCTTTTTGGTATTGCATTTATGGCAAGAAGCAACGATATTCTTGAAGCTATTATCGCCTCCGTTAAGCTGAGAAACCACATGGTCTAGCTCACAGTTCTTAGGTGAAATTTCTGAAAGGCAGTAAAAACAAGAGTTGTTTTCACGCTTGATTAAAGCATCTACATATTCACGACCCTTAAAAAAATCAATTTCATCAATATTTGCCTTTACTGTAGCGCCTTCTGGTCTTGAAATATCAAGATCAGCAGGAAGCAGAACTTTTACGGAGTGGCCATCTCTGGTTTGTTCAAGTTCAATGCACCCCTTTTTGGCTAATTGGCGGATCGTTTTCCTCGATTGCCAATCTGAACATTGGAGGGCTTTTGATATTTGGGATAATGGAATAGTGGCGTATTCAATTCCACTTATTCTCGTTTTGTTAAAAAGGTAAAGATACATACCCCTTTCGTAAATATCGAACTGATAGTATGGGATTAAAATGTCTTCAATTTCCTTTAACGTGTTCAGCCAGTCCATATCATTTATCCTTTATCACTAGCGGCTGCCATCACCGGCAGGAATGGAGCACCACGGAATTCCTGTCCGTCTTAGCTATTTCTATTTCATGCTGTTTTTTAAGTAAATTTGTTTCCAGAATATGGCGAGCTGTGAGAATCCAATCTTCAGGGATGAGGACTATGCATATACCACATCTGGATTTTACTTCTCCCCAATATAATAGTCTAGTTGCAATTAATACTGGGCGTGTGAACTGCTCAACTTGCTTCAATGCTGATACGAACATTTTATTCTCGAGATCTATATTTTATATAAAAAGTATTTTTTAATCAATTTGACCCTTCTTAATGGTTCTCTTCTGTTTTGTAAATTGGTACCAGGTCTTTCATTATTACTTTATCCATTCCATTGATAGCCCAGTGCAGTTCTTGGGATTGCGGAATTTGGCCTAATCGCGGCTGACGAATCGCCCGAAACAACGTTGGCATTCCCGCCGTTTTGTTACCACAAAATGTTTACCAGGATGTCTATTTGACGTTTAACAGCACTTATTTTATTATTTTGTTATGCAGGATGTTCATTTA
>JAFGPS010000068.1 GCA_016936075.1 Sedimentisphaerales bacterium
GTTACTTGATTCTCGATGCTCGTATCTCGTTTATTGATTTGTGTAAAAACTAATTCCAATAGCGAGAAACCAGCAACGAGCGACTAAATGCTATCCAATACGCCTCTGACGTAACCTATTGATTCAGCGAGACCTGCGACAGGATCGTTGGGGTCCTTTTCGTATTCGAAAGAGACTTTTCCTGAATAATTTGTTTTCGATAAGGTTCGCAGGAACTTCGGAATGTCAATAACACCTCGGCCTATTTCGATGGCGCTACCTCTTGCGGTTGCTGAAGTTACATCCTTTATGTGTACATCTAACAGGCGGTTATTGTATTTTTCTACAGCTTCCGACGGGTCCAGCCCGAGCCTTTGTGTATGGCCTATATCAAGGCAAAGCCCGATGCGATTGTCGAGGTCCTGTATAAGCTCATAGACGCTTTGAGCGGTAGGGTAGTTTCTATCTCCCGGGCCGTGATTGTGAATTGCTACTTTAATATCGTATTGCTGCACTTTTTTATCGATAAGCGGCAGGAGATTGTGGTTCGGCGAGCCAACGATAATTTTCATACCAGCGGCTTTGGCATAATCGAATGCCTGGTTGACCTGATTCTCATTGGTCATGTAAATTACTCCGCCCGCGTAAAGCGTGCAGCCGGAATCGTTTACCTTCTTTACTGCCTCGCTTATCTGCTCGGGAGTGCTGTTTAGTGCCAGATGGAAGTCTTTGAAACATAAGTACTTAAGGTTAAGCTTTTTCGAAATTTCCAGGACCTTATCCAGTTTGAACTCTTTTAATGTATATGAAGCCAGGCCCAGATTGAATTTTGGCTGATTAGATTCTGGCTGTAAGGGTAAAGTTTCCTGGCTTAAAGTATTGCTTGTTTTCGTAATAGAAACAGCCGCTGCGGCTGCCGCTAACTTCATAAATGATCGTCTGTTATGTTGTTTTTTCATGTTTATTCTCCATGAATCAATTGTAGATTTTCTATTTATTAGGATATAAAATCAAACCTGTGATAACAAGAGAATTATTTTATATTTAATTTATGGTCTATTTTAAGGTATGTGAAAAATATTTTATGCAAATGTATTTAACATTATAGGGTTTAAGCGGGGCGAATCAAAGCATACCGGGGTAAATGAGGGAACTGTTAAAATGTGATTTTGGGAAACCGGAAAGATGTAAGGAACTCTTAAAACCATCCTTCCATTTCCTGTGTTAAAACATGATGATTACACTAAAAAAGGATTATTATAAAGGTTAAAGCTAAAAAAGGAAAACAGCCGACTTATAATAATAGATTGAAATTAACAAGTTAATAAATTTACGAAAGACATGCGAAAGCATGCAACCCTGTATAAGGCTGTTGACGAGTGTTTCAAACATAAATAGAAAAATGAAGGAATAATCTCGATCCTACCCGTGCAGGGTTTTTTTATTCTCTTGTGTTTATAGAAAATATTCAAGCAAAGTAAAGTTAATTAAGGCATACGTTTTCGAAACAGTCAGCGGTATGTCTATTTGCCTGTACTTCGTAGAAATGATTATTTTTCTCAATTAATTTTGCAATCAGACTGAATTGATTGATGAGCATTTCGATAAGATTCATATTTGCAAGAATCGATTCCGGCGTATCTTGTGGTAGCGCGAAGATAATATAGCCGCAGTTATTTTGATCTGTTATAAGTTGCGACGCTACTATACAGCAATCGTTTTCCTGTGCAATCACAGGCTCGAAACCATCGTCGATTTTTCTGCTTATCTCTTTGAGAAATGATTCGCTTAAATTCAGGTTATGAAACTGTTCTGAATCGCTGGGCCAGATATTACTTTCTTGATCGAGAATTATTACGATAGGGCCATTTTCCGGTATTGCTTCAAAAATCTGAGTTGCTATTTGCTCATTCAAAACAAATGTTTGCGAAAACATCGAACCATAGATATTCATTTATCGACTCCTTATTTGTTATCATTTATATAGTAGGGATTTCGGAATATATGGGGGGCAACTTTCTAAACTAAATTATTTAATCGCTATATTGAATAAAAAAGGTGTGTTTTGAGAGGTCTAAAAAGCCTTATAGGACTATAAATCATTGTTTTATGTACCATTTTGAACGCAATGGTTTCGATAGTATTGTCCAAATACCCAAAACTATTTAAGCTTGACGGCATGTGAATTGTCTTATATTGTATTGTTAATGTTTTGGCATACGCAAAATGTCTAATGCCATTTCTATTAAATGAGTTTAACTTTTATCCTTACGTTATTCCGCACTTGGTGTAGAATCCAGATATTTAAAATGGATTTCCGCCTTTGCGGTGATGACAAAATGTTATATTAACTTTTAGAAACGGCACTAAATAATATTTTTAAGACTTATTCATATTTTAGTTATTTGCAGAAAAACTTATGACCGATACAACTCAGGGAATACTAAAGAGCATAAGCAAGCACCAATTTGTGTTAAGAACATCAGACAAGTTTTTCCAGTCAGGGAAAAATGAAATACTTGTTCATCCGAGTCTTATACAGAAATACAAACTGGTTGAAGGAGCTTCGGTTGCAGGCCAAACGGAAACTAACAAAGGAAAATGCAGGTTAACGTCAATTGATACCATTGGCGGCAATGCGCCTGAAGAATTTTCGAAACGACCAAGATACTCGGATTTGACTGCTGTTGATCCCTGTGAAAGATTCGATTTGGGTAGTAACGGGCAGGAAAGTATGCGCATTGTCGATCTTATTGCACCGATTGGCAGAGGAACCCGGCAGTTAATTGTCTCACCTCCAAGAGCGGGTAAGACTGTTCTTTTGGAACAAATGATACAGGCGATTAATCAATGTTCACCGAAAAGCCGGGTTATTGTTTTGCTTGTTGATGAAAGACCGGAAGAAGTAACCAGTTTTCGCAGAGCGGCGGGCAACGCTGAAATTATAGCAAGTACAAGTGACCATAGCGCCGATGAGCATGTCGAACTATGCGAAATGATACTCAATCACGTACAAACAGAGCTGGAATGCGGAAGTGAAATTGTCTTGCTTATCGATAGTCTCACAAGAATCGCAAGAGCTTTTAACAATATGACACAAAGGAGGAATTCGCCGCGTCACCATACAATGAGCGGCGGTCTTGGAGCAGGAGTTCTTGAGATACCACGAAGACTTTTCGGCCTGGCACGAAATATTGAAAATGGCGGCTCAATCACAATTATCGCAACGTGCCTTGTAGGTACCGGCTCAAGAATGGATGAACTGATTTTCGAGGAGTTTAAGGGGACAGGTAATAGTGAGATTATTCTCGATAGATTTCTGGCCGAACAAAGAGTTTTCCCGGCGATAGATATTCCATCGAGCGGCACACGTAAAGAAGCCAAGCTTTATAATGAAAGTGAAAATAAGGGACTTGCGACTCTCAGGCGTGTTCTTTCCAACTACCATACAAAAGAAGCAGTGAATGCTCTTTTCATGCTTTTGAAAAAATATCCGACAAATGAAGAATTTCTTAAAAGTATGTCTTCAGGTTCTTAGTTTTTTGACCGCGTATTATTAAGATTGAAAGCGATTGGGGAGTGGGATTAAATCAGCAGCACTTTGGTTTATTGGGGTTATATTGGCATTTTATAATAGAAAATACCTCTGAGCGGGTAATCATTGAATTACATTACGAAAATAGCCGATGTTTTAAGTTATACGGACCTATATTACTCCAAATTGTATTTTTGCTTTGGATTTTGTCATATATTATTATAATCTATATTTGAAAATATAACCGGTACCGGGTTTTTTGGTATGTATTACTGAACTTAAAAATTGGAAAAACTATATGTCTGAACAAAGATTACAAAAAATTCTGGCCGCGGCCGGCGTTGATTCTCGAAGAAAATGTGAGGAATTGATACTTGAAGGTTCTGTTGAGGTCAATGGTAAGGTTGTTGATACTTTGCCGGTTTTCGCTGATCCACAGAAGGATACGATAAAGGTCAACGGCAGAAAGATACGATTCGAGGAGAAGGTGTATTTTCTCCTGAACAAGCCAAAGGGTGTGATTTGCACTAATAGCGACCCGCAGGGGCGAAGAAAAGCGATAGATTTTATACCTACGGATAAACGTATCTTTTGTGTCGGAAGGCTCGACGCGGATACGACTGGAATAATCTTATTAACCAACGATAGTGAGCTTTCCAACAAATTGACGCATCCGAAATATGGATTATCAAAGAAATATGTCGCGGAAATAAAAGGTGAGATTTCAACTGCACAGCTTGAGAAACTGAAAAAGGGGATATGGCTCGCTGAAGGCAAAACTAATAAAGCATCAATAAAAATACTAAAGCGAAATTTTAAAGAATCAATGATTGAAATATCTATAAAACAGGGGCTCAATCGCCAGATACGCAGAATGTTTGCGAATGTCGGCCTTACAGTGAAATCACTAAAAAGAACACATTTCGCAAAACTGGATTCTCGAGGGCTGGGTATAGGTAAGTTCAGGCCTTTGACGTTGAGGGAAATAAGTTATTTGAAGAATAAGAATTAAGTCAGTCTTAAAACAGAGAAATTGTAAATGGGCTCTAAAAGAAGAAGCAGGAATAAAAAAAATACCTCGCAGATAAACAGACCGGTCAAGGAAAAAGTAGAACAAAAGACTCTTAAGGAAACGCCCGCTATTCATGTCACTGGTTGGAAACTATGGTTATTTCGCATTCTTGCAATTACAATTATTCCTGCATTTTTATTCTTATTTCTTGAAGTAAGTCTGCGTATAGCCGGTTATGGCTATCCGACTTCTTTGGCCGTAAGGCAACAAGCCAACGGCGTAGATAGTTATTGCAGCAATATAAAATTCTCATGGCGATTTTTTGCACCTGAGATAGCTCGGACGATGGATTCTTTTGCGTTTCCGGTTAAAAAGTCTGACGCTACATATCGAATATTAGTAATGGGAGCATCAGCCGCCGCCGGAACACCTGATGGAGCATATTCGTTCGGACGCATGTTGAAAGTTA
>JAFGPS010000069.1 GCA_016936075.1 Sedimentisphaerales bacterium
CATGAAGTCTTTTGAACAACTCCAAGCTACCGGATTTGACTCGCGGTGTCATTTATTTTTTGTTGCACTTAACATGTTAATTCGCCCTGCTTCAGGATTTTATTAGGGACAGTTACCTTTTTTGTATACCGTTACTATTTATTATGGACTGTGGGATTGTTGAAAAACCACAGAAATCGGCAGGACTCGAAATTAATAACGGCGTTTTCAAAATATAAATGCGTATCGCTTGTCACTCACCATATCATGTTTTGACTTTTTCAATAACCCCACTGTCCCTTGTTTTTCCTGATTCAAAGATTAAGCTCAGGACATTCTACGGCGTTGCTGTCTGATACGATACAATCGCTCGGTAAATCCACCCTCTTTTTCAAAAGTATCCGCCTGTGCTGCCAATTGCCGATCCAGCAAATAGCAGCAAAGGTTAAGCAGTGAAAGCGCAGCATTTGCAACAAGAACAGAGTCAGGCACGGACTCACAAGGACTTTCACTGTCGATCACGGATGCCGTATCGCTTTTCTTTTGGTAAGCGTTAGTCCGTGTGTGTCTGTGTTTGTCCATTTTTTTTGCAGCGTTCCTCTCTTCCTTCAGCCACAACAATACATCATCCATCTTGCTGCAGCGTCTTGCTTTAAAATGCTTAAGTGATGGATGATTCGGCCTCCACAGAGACAATCCTCTTTGCCTTAAAAAGTCCTCATAATCTAATCGCAATTCTTCAAGACTGGCTCGAGCGACATTAGTTAATTTTAATTCTGTTTTCTTTGACGTTCCAGATGCCTGTGAACCTTCAGCGATATTTTGCACGCCGCTTCGTGCGGCCTGTACCATCTGGTCGCGGCTGCGGCTGAATTTATCTATATAACGATCAGCAAACCGTACGGTAACATCGTAGATTAGCTGCGCAATCTGAAAACTTTTAAGTTTGCGATATCCGCCGTGCTTTGGGATTAATTTTTCACTTTCCACTATTTATACCGTCCTCCCTTAACTCACTCAATTAATTAGTAAGATGTCTCCAGATAAGACGGCTGTACAAACATCCGCCCTTGGGCACGACTGCGGCTAACAAAAGTTTAGACTCCGTCTCCCTCAGGTGTCAATTCAATATATATCTCATAGCCCAAGGTGATCAAATCAAAGTAAGTTCTCGTTACTACCATATTTTATTTTGGGATTGAGGATTTGCAAGGACAATATTCCTTAATGACTCTATTATTTCTGGAATTTCGATAGAATTAAACAGCATGGGCTGGAGTCACCGGGATGGCCAAGCTCAGGTGGTTTATGGGAAAAAAATGAGAGTGTTGGGGCTCGAACCCAAGACCTACGCATTAAAAGTGCGTTGCTCTACCAACTGAGCTACACTCCCATGTGACTCAAAGCTAAGTAATATAACCTCTTTTGTTTATAATTGTCAAGATTTTAGTTTGAAAAGGTGAAAAATGATGGTTTTTAAGTGTATTTTGTAAAAAAAACAGCCGCCCACAGGTACTAAAAGCGGCTGTTTAAACAAATCTTCTTGAATTTTAGCTGACTTTCTTCACATCGTCCTCATCGGAATCATCATCGTCTTCTATGCTATTAAAGCTATACTTGTTGGATGAATCATTTCTTGAATTTGACTTTTTTTCACTGCTGCTGGCACATTTTACGCAACATTTGGCCCATGGAATGGCTTCAAGCCTTGCTTTCGGGATTTCTTCGCCGCCTATCTCGCAAATTCCATATTCGCCTTTTTCGATGCGTTGGAGTGCCTTGTCAATCTCTAAAATGATTTTTCGCTCGCTATCCATCAAATCAATGGCAAAATCCTGCTCATAGCTGTCAGTGCCGAGATCAGCCATATGTAAAGGGATATGCGACAATTCGCTGCTTTCGTCTTTTTTTATGTCTTTTTCCAGATAAGAGACATTTCCGAGCAGTTCATTGCGTTTTTCCCAAAGCAAAGCCCTGAATTTTTCAATTTCATTTGGCTTCAAATACCCTTTTTTAGCTTTATTATCTGTCATAAATACTCCATAATCTATGTTGTGTTATGTTTATACGAAACTTCTTGTCCCGTTGTTTTCATTAAGCAGACTTTATGCTCATTTTCGGCTAAAAGGTCAATATAAATTTGATATTTTTGTAAATATTTTTAATAAACTTCTATTTTTCTCAAGTATCATGTAAAATAGTTGACCGAGACCAAGATGATAAATAAACTTATTGTACAAAAGGAAGTTGTAAACAGTTTTTCAAAATAATGTATTTTGGTATTGCAGGATGATTTGAAAGGAATAAATGATGCGCAATAAAATAATGTTTTTACTGGCGGTAATGATGTTCACTGTAAGCGGCTTTGCAGATGAAGTCAGATTTAATAATGGGAATGTTATAACCGGCAAGATTGTTCGCCTTACAGACGGGAAATTAGTATTCAACTCTGACATAGCTGGAGAAATCACTATAGAACTATCGAGAATCCAGTCTTTTAGCAGCGATGTACCGATAACAATTAACCTTAAGGACGGCACAGGTTTTAATCAAAGATTGAATATTGCACAAGCCGGAAGGTTTGCGATTCAGGGAACCGAAACAATTCGTGGACAAGAATTTCTGGTATCTGATATAGTCTCAATCAATCCTCCTATCAAACCTGCACCAAAATGGACCGGTGATCTCTCCCTGGGAATTACTTCCACTCACGGCAACACAAAATCGGAAAGCGTTACAGGAAGTGCAAGTGCAAACAAGCGTACTGATAAAGACAGAACAACACTTAGTGCCGATTATGCCAAATCAAAAAAAGAAGACGATGTCACCGGCGTAAATGAGACCGTCGAGGACTGGTGGCGAGCAAGAGGAAAATATGATTACTTCTTCTCGAAAAAAACATATGGATATCTTGACTCACGTTACGAAAAAGACTCGGTTGCTGAACTTGACAGACGTATCACAGTAGGTATCGGTGGCGGCTACCAATGGATTGAAAAAGATGAAATGAACTTCTCGTCAGAACTCGGTATTGCTTCGCTATATGAAAAATATGACAATCAAACCAGCAGTAACAGCGAAATATCACTTCAGCTTGGTTATCATTTTGACAGAAAGCTGACAGATAATATCAAATTTATTAATGACCTTACATACTATCCTGCTCTTCAAAAATTCTCCGATTATTACCTGACAACAACCGCAGAAATTCGAGCAAAATTCACAGATACATTTTTTGCTAATTTCAAAACTATATTAAATTATGATGCTACACCAGCACAAGGCAAACACAAAACCGATGTTAAATACTTCCTTGGACTGGGATACAGTTTCTAAGACATGAACGTAAATGCAATATATGAAAGGCTTAAAGTGAAGATATTCAGATAATTATTTTTATCTGCCGGATATTATAAACTTTAAGCCTTTCTTTTTGCTATGTATCGTTAATTTAAAAAACAGGATGTAACCTATAATGAAAAAGTTTCCAGGAAATATTATTATAGTTTTTATATTATGTTATAACATAGTATATGCAGGTTCGGAACAGAAAATCGAAGCAATAACAAACCCATGCGCGGATGTCACCCTTTCTTTCGTGCAGCCCGGAAGCATTGCAAAAATCAACTATAAAGAAGGTGACATTGTGCTGGTTGATAACGTGCTTATTCAGCAGGAGGATAGTGTTGAGCAGCTCAGGCTGGAACAACTCAAAGCAGAAAGCGAAGACGAAACCACAATAAAACATGCTGAAATTACACTTGAGCAAAGAGAGATCGACCTAAAAAGACTTGAAGAAAGACCGGCAATTACAACAGAAACGGAAATTGAATATGCAAAATTAAATCGAGATATTGCAAAACTGCAACAATTTATTGCAAACTTCCAGCACACGCAAGCGAAAAAAAAATACGAAGAAGCAAAAAAACAAATTGATAGAATGAGTCTGAAAAGTCCTATAGACGGAATAATTGAAACGATTCACAAGGAAAAAGGAGAGTCTGTAAATGCGCTCGAAGATGTAATCAGAATTGTTCGCATAGACCCGCTATGGATTGATGTTGCCGTTCCGATGGCTCAAACAGCGAATCTCAGGAATGGAGGCAAAGTTATAGTAGAGTTTCCCGAGCCTAAAAAAATAACAGAAGAAGGCCGGATTATTTTCATTTCGTCTGTAGGTCATGCCGGAAGCGGTAAGCTGATAGTGCGAGTCCAGGTGCCGAACAAAACCAGTCGTCCTGCACGTGAAAATGTCATAGTCAGTTTCCAAACAAATTAATAAACATAAAAATGCAAAAGACACAAAAAATAAAACTAACAATTAGTACGTTTATCCAATCGGACATTTTAATGAACTATATAAAAGCCATAGCTAAAAAGTCACCATTCTCAATTTATATATGGCCCCTGATAAGTTGTTTTTTATATGTATCGTTATTTTTTTCCGGCTGCGTTCCTGAAAAGAACAATAAAAAAGATTCACTTGTTATTTACCAGGAAAAACTGACAAACTATAAAACAAGACAAGGTATAGATTCCGAAGATCCGAATCAACCTCTTGCTATTCTCAGACCTGCAGCTTCAAATGAAATCACTCTGCCTGAAATTAACATTGCTATTGATCCAAACACAGGTAAAAAGGTTGTCGAACTTACGCTCGAAGAGGTAATTAAACGAACATTATCCAATAGTCCCGAAATCAGAGTAGTCAGCTTTGATCCGTCTATTTCAAACCTCGATATAATTAAGGCAACATCCGAATTTGATGTAACTGCTTTCGGAGACCTGAATTATGAAAACAATGACAATCCAGAAAATAGTATTTATCAATCGGGCCAATCAAATGCCCGAACTATAGATGCAGGTATCAAACAGAAACTTATAACAGGTGCAGAATGGTCACTCACTTACGCTTTTACAAGAAACTGGGACGATCTTGCCGGAAGGGTATATTCCAGCCGCTACGAACCAATACTTAGTTTCCAGTTAAGACAACCTTTATTGCGTAACGCATGGGAAAATTTAAACCTTGCAGGTATTGATATAGCAAGGCTAAATTATTTAATTGCTATGCTCGGCTTTCGCCAAAAAGCTGAAGACATAACAACTAAAGCTATTTCATATTACTGGCAACTCGTTCAGGCAAAACAAAATATTGAAATTTACAAATCATTACTTAAACAAACAGAGGAAACTCTTTCTAAAGTTCAGGGCAGAAGAGAAATCGACGCATCAGAAGTTCAGATTCAGCAGGCGCAAGCTTATGTAAAATCCAGGCAAGCGGCTTTGATTCAGGCTCAAAAACAAGTGCTTGACCAACAGGATGCAATTATAAGATTGATCTCAGACTCAAAGTTAAACTTGTTGGAAGAGATAAACATTACCCCTGTCAGTCAACTTTCATTTGAAAATACCGAACTTGATATTAACAAGCTCCTGGAAACTACAATACAAAAAAATCCTGTAATCCAACAAGCCAGAATAGGTATCGAAATTGCTAAAATAAATATTCGTATTGCACAAAACCAGAAGATGCCTCGATTGGACCTTGTGACTTCACTCAGAACACAAGATATTGACAATAGTCCCGAAGATGCTTTCAGGCATATGAATAGCACCGACTATGTTAGTTATGGCGTGGGCTTGTCATTAGAATATCCATTAGGAAATCGTAACAGGAACGCTGAATTAATGCAGAGAAGATTCGCAAGAAGAAAAGCAGATGTAAATCTTGAAAATATAATGGACCAGGCGGCCCAGCTAACAAAAGAAGTTGCCAGAAGAGTAGAAACTGATTACTTAGAAATAGAAAAACAAAGAGCCGCTTCCGAAGCGGCGAGACTTCATTTGAAAGTTCTGGAAGAATCCGAAATAATTCGTGAAAGACTCACGCCGGAATTCATGTTGCTCAAACTTCAGGCACAGGAATTTTTAGCAAATGCACAAATTGCTGAAATCAGGGCTATCGCAGATTATAATATAGCCATAGCTGAACTTTCACGTATTACTGGAACTATTTTAGAATTGCACCTTCTTGTACCGACAACTGTAGAAAACAGTGATACCCCTGAGGTTATCACTGAGACTGATATTATTAATGAAAATTCTAATACTAATACACCCAGCCAGGATGATTTAGTTCCGATTGAAATGAACTAAAAATACACAACCAAAACATTTCATATAATTTTTCTATTTTATCCAGCTCTATAGCAGTACTGAACGATATCGCGGCTATTTCGCCTTTTAAAAATGAAATGAGGATTTTGTTCAATACAGCGGCGTACTACAAATATTTCATAAAAATGTATAGATATGTTTATTTTATGTTCTCATAATTAAAATGTCACTGAAAAATCATATAAAACCAAGCTAATTCTTCATTTACGGCCACAAGTTCTTCATTAATTTTTGTGTAAATCTCGGTAAAATGTCTTTAAATGAAGCTACGTACAAGTATAATCATATAATTAGCTTTGATGTCAAATATTAACATATAATATTTTTTCAAAAGGAGATCGATTATGAGAAGGGTTACAATTCTTACACTTATTATTTTAGTTATCTTAGGCACTGCCGAGATTTTTGCTGCGCAACCACCGGCAGACGCTGGTGCTGGTCGTGGCGGCGTAGGCGCCCGTGGCGGTATGATGGGTGGCCGTGGCGGTGCTGGCGCTCGTGGTGGCGGCGGTGGAATGATGGGCGGTATGATGGGAGGAATGATGGGTGGCCGTGGTGGAACACCTCCGGCATGGATCGAAGAAGGATATAATGACCATCAGCATATGCAGGACCTACTTGGTATCAAGGCACTTCGTCCGGGTAAAAGCGGCAGCAATCAAACAGGTCCCGGCTTCGAAGAAGCTACAGCCAATGAATGGATGCCGACAATGCCAGACGCTCTTACAATGAAAGACGGCACAAAAGTCACTACTGCGGCACAATGGACAAAACGTCGTGCTGAAATTCTCGAAGATTTTGAGAGTGAAGTTTATGGCCGTATTCCAGCCAATGTCCCGAAAGTAACCTGGGAAGTCACCGGAACATCAGAAGGTACTGTAGGAGATGTTCCCACAATTACCAAGACACTCGTAGGTCACGTAGATAATAGCGGATTCCCTGAAATTACAGTTGATATATCAGCAAGCTTTACTGTCCCTGCCAATGCAGCTGGCCCAGTCCCAATGTTCCTTTCATTCGGTGGCGGCTTCAGTTTTGGCATGAACCTTGATAATAATGAATCAGCTAATACGACAGTATATGCAGTATATCAACCTTCAAATGGCAATACATTATTCTCATTAGCAGCCGCCGGTGGCGATGCAGAAGCAGGTGCACGTGGCGGTATGATGGGCGGACGCGGTGGCGCAGGCGCTCGTGGTGGTATGATGGGCGGTGGCATGATGGGTGGCGAAGGTGGCCCTGGTGCACGTGGCGGACGCGGAGGACGCGGAGGCGGTATGATGGGCGGCGGTGGTGCCAATAGTGTATCCAACCAGGCCATTACTCATGGTTGGGGCTACGGCTCAATCAACCCGGGCAGTATCCAGGCAGACAGCGGCGGAAACTCGTTACGTCAGGGTATCATTGGTCTTACCAACAAAGGCCAACCACGTAAACCAGATGATTGGGGTGCCCTTCGCGCATGGGGTTGGGGTGTCAGCAAGTTAATCGACTATTTCGAAGCAAATCCAGATTCAAAAGTTGACCCAACAAAAGTCAGCATCGAAGGCGTATCTCGCTATGGTAAAGCAGCTATTGTAACACAGGCCTTCGATGAACGCGTTGCTGTTGCATTGGTAGCCTCATCAGGTGAAGGCGGAGTAAAACTTCATCGTCACGATTTCGGCGAAGCAGTTGAAAACCTTACCGCAACAAGTGAATATCACTGGATGTCCGGCAACTTCCTGAAATATGGTGCCGCTGATATTAACGGCAAGTCAATGGACGCTTCGGACCTTCCAGTAGATTCACATGAGCTTATCGCTCTTTGTGCACCACGTCCTTGCTTTATAAGCTATGGAACAGAAGCAAACGGCGATCCTAAGTGGGTTGATGCTCCTGGAAGTTATCGTGCGGGTATTCTGGCTACAAAAGTATATGAAGTATTGGGCAAAAAGGGATATGGAAGCGATGTTAAGGACTGGGTACATGAGCCGCTTCCACCGGTTGACACTCTCGTCGGCAATGATTTGGCTTTCCGTCAACACTCACAAAATCCAGGCCACAGTTCCGGAGGCAACATCTCGACCTTCTTTGAGTGGATAGGTGCTTATATTAAATCACCAGCAACTCCGGCTAACTAAGTTCGAATAGTTAAGTAGTAACTCTCAGGGGTGTGAAACTCAAAAACGTTTCACGCCCCTGTTTTATTTTAAATTTTAAAATAAACGTATTTTTCAGATATAAGATAGAATATTTCAGGAGCAAAAGCCAAAATCCTAAATATTTTAGAACTGGATTGATTTTTTATGGAAAAACTGTAAAATGCTCTCTTAAAAGATAGTGTAATATCGTTTTTTTTTGGAGTATTGATATGATTAAAATACTAATTACAGATAAACTTGCACAGGAAGGTATCGACTTAATAAATGCGGCTGAAGGCGCCGAAGCAGTGGTGAAATTAGGTATCAGCGAAGATGAACTGGCCGGTATCATAGGCGAATATGACGGCCTGATTATCCGAAGCGGCACACAGGTAACCGCTAAAGTTATGGCAAATCCCGGCAAATTCAGAGCTGTTGCCCGAGCCGGAGTCGGCGTGGATAATATCGATGTAAAAGAAGCCACTCGTAAGGGAATTCTCGTTATGAATACCCCCGGTGGTAATACGCTAAGTGCCGCTGAGCATACTATGGCGTTAGTTCTGGCAATGAGCCGGAATGTGGTACAGGCCTGTAACAGCCTCAAAAAAGGTGCATGGGACAGGAAAAAATACACTGGAAACCAGTTGAATAATAAAGTACTCGGTCTTATCGGATTGGGTAGAATCGGTATCGCGGTGGCAAAAATGGCGATGGGTTTCAATATGAAAGTCATTGGATACGACCCATTTGCGGCTCCAACTGATGCTGAAAAGCTCGGTATTGAAATCACAGATGATATCGAACGCATATACAAAGAAGCAGATTTTATCAGTTTGCACGTACCGAGAAATGAGCAAACTCTCAACCTCATCAGCAAAAAACAGATAGAAATGATGAAACCAACCGTACGCATAGTAAACTGCGCACGAGGCGGTATCATCAATGAAGATGATTTATACGACGCATTGAACAATAAACGTATCGCAGGAGCGGCTCTGGACGTTTTCCCGAAAGAACCGCCGGAGAATACTCGCTTTACAGAATGTGAAAACTGCGTTGTAACGCCCCACCTTGGAGCAAGTACAGAAGAAGCACAAATCGAAGTTGCAGTAGAAGCGGCACAAATACTTATCGATGCCCTTAAAGGCGGACCTATTCAAAATGCTTTAAACGCTCCATCCACTTCCGGAGTTTTGCCTCCAATCGTGAGCCAGTATGCAAATCTCGCAAAGAGAATAGGAGCTCTTTTAAGTACAATTTCGACCGGTCATATCAAAGAAGTACAGGTTCAGTATCGCGGCTCAATTGCGGAAAACGCGGTCGAGCAGGTAACTTTGAACTTTGCTATGGGCCTGCTGCAGAAACATTTCGAAATGCCGCTAAATATGGTTAATACTCCAGTTCTTGCAAAAGAGCGTGGAATCAGTATAGACGAAGTTAAAAACCCGGAAGTAAAAGATGTCGCGGCAAGCTTCAGCGCAAAAGTAGTCACTGACAAAATGACAAGAACAGTAACCGGCTCTATATTCGGCGGTAAGCTTTTGAGAATTTTCGAAATTGACGGTTTCAATATCGAAGTCACGCCGCAGGGAACAGTGCTTGTTATCTTCAATGATGATAAACCTGGCGTTATCGGTTCGGTAGGCACAGTTTGCGGAAATAACAGTATAAACATCTGCACAATGGGCGTAGGCCAGAAACCCGCGGAACACAAAGCTATGCTCGCGGTAAGCCTCGATAAAGAACCGGAAGCAAAAGCAATCGAAGAACTCAGCAAACTTGATTTCGTAAACGAAATTTACGTATGTAATCTCGATTAATTATTAAATAATTGTTAGTATAGGGTGGCTTCCCTATCCCTTGGGGATGAGTATGCCACCCTTTTTATAAAAATATTATAAAGATAATTATAAAATAACTGAAAATGACGGAACAACTGATAATCAGTATAAGCGGAATGCGAGGGATAATAGGCGAAAATCTTACTTCACCTATTGCCCTTGAATACGGCTGCGCTTTCGGAGCATTTCTTAAGGATAGAAATCCTGAGAGCAAAATAACTGTTTGCATAGGTATGGATTCACGTCCGAGCGGTTATATGCTTAAATCCGCTGTAACAGCCGGGCTTACTTCTGTCGGAGTTAATGTGATTGACCTTGGTCTTGTCACTACTCCCGGTGCAGGAGTTTCACTCAGGGAACTGGGATGCAATGGTGGAGTTATTATCACCGCTTCGCATAATCCTATCAAATACAACGGCATAAAGTTACTACTCGATAACGGCATGGCTCCTTCGCCGCAAGCCGCTGAAGAAATTAAGTTCTGTTTCGTTGAGAAGAATTTCACTTATTCTGATTCGGTAAATTGCGGAAAAGTCACTTTCGACAACCAGGCCGATGAGAGACATATTAATAAAGTTCTCGCTATTATTGATAAAAATCTCATCGCTTCTAAAAATTTCAAGGTCGCACTGGACAGTGTAAACGGTGCTGGCGGCCCGATTACCAAGAAACTTCTGGCAATACTTGGTTGTGACATATTCGCAATCAATGATGAACCAACTGGTATTTTCGCACACACACCGGAACCAACCGCAGACAATCTGAAGTGTTTTTGTGATGTAGTGAAAAATAAAAACGCTGATATTGGTTTTGCCCAGGACCCTGACGCGGACAGGCTGGCTATAATCGATAATAATGGTAGATATCCCGGCGAAGAATATACACTCGCCCTTGCAGCGAAATATATCCTGAGCAAAAATCATGGTAACGCGGCGGCGAATCTTTCTACTTCAAGAATGATAGATGATATCGCGGCAAATTCAGGAAGTAATGTTTTTCGCACACCAGTCGGTGAAGCAAATGTCGCAAATGCCATGGCGGAAAACAATTGTATCATAGGCGGAGAAGGTAACGGCGGCGTAATTGATTTAAGAGTAGGACCTATTCGTGACAGCCTTACAGGAATCGCTCTTATTCTGCAAATGATGGCCGAAACCGGCAAATCAATAAGTCAGCTTACGAGTGAAATCAAAAGCTATTGCATGATAAAGGAAAAATTCAACGCGGATAAAAATCTTGCACAAAAAATCTTCGACTCTGCTAAAGAGACTTTTTCAAATGCAACAATAAATTCGTCCGATGGAATTCGTTTCGATTTCGATAACGCATGGTTACATGTCAGATCAAGTAATACAGAACCCGTAGTACGTGTCATTGCAGAAGCACCTGACCAGCCCACAACCAGGAAATACATCGATACGATATTGGAAATTAAGGACGATTTATCGGAGTAAATAATGCTCTCAGATAAAAAAGAAACTGCCGAAAAGAAAATAAAACGTGTCACGTATATTGGAATGTTTTTAAACGGCGTTCTATCCTTTGTAAAAATTGCAATAGGTTATTTAGCAGGTTCACTTTCTTTAGTCGCAGATGGCGTACATTCATTTTCTGATATTGCAACCGATTTGGCAGTGCTTTTGGGTATCCGTTTAGGTTCTAAAAAAGCAGACAGCAGTCATCCTTATGGTCACGGCCGGGCGGAAACTTTTGCCGGAGGTTTTGTTGCTATGATTTTGATTATTGTTGGCGGAGCAATGATTATTTATGCAACAAAGGCAATAGCAAGAGATGAAGCGACTAAGCCGAATTTAGCCGTTCTAATAGCAGCGATTCTTTCGGTCTTATCCAAAGAATGGCTATATCGAATAACAAAAAAAATAGCTGTTGAATCTCATAGTCCCTCGGTATATGCCAACGCATGGCATCATCGTAGTGATGCGCTTAGTTCAGTAGCGGTTGTTATAGGATTTATTGCTTTAGAATTTGGTTTTACTCACGGCGACCAGGTAGCAGCAATTGCAGTAGGCTTGATGATTGTCCTGGTTGGGATAAAAATAATTAGTGATACTTTTAGAGAACTAACAGAAAGCTCAACAGATAGCGAAACAATCGAGCTTATAAAAAACATAATAAATTCTAATCCATCGATACACCAATGGCATAATTTACGCAGCAGGAGTGTCGGGAGGGAAGTTTTTCTTGATGTGCATATTCTTGTCGATCCGGAATTAAATGTACCAGCCGCCCACGAAATTTCCGAAAACCTTGAAAATTCTATCGAACAACAAGTAAGCAGACCAGTTAATATAACAGTTCATATCGAGCCGGATACACCTGAAATGAGAAAGTAATAAATAGAACCTAAATATTAATATTTCATTCTTTGTCTTTCCAATTCCACCATTTAAGCAATTTCGGATCATGCTTTGAATGCGACGAATAATATACAGCACATCGCAACACATAAAGCATACATCTGTCCACAGAACTCGCTTTATATTCGCACAATCTCCGATAGAGCTTCTCAGGATTTTGGTTCTTTAGATCACTTATACTTTTAATGCCTATACTCTGCATATCTCTGGCAATTGATTCACCTACACCGGGAATTTGTTGTAGTTCTTTTAATGTGGATTGTCTCATAGACTTACTGCTCATATTGCTCCTGCAAATGTCAAAATATAACCATTACAGTCCTGGATAGCGAACTCCTCTTTTCCGTAGAAGGTAGTATGCATATCCTTGATGATTTTTGTTTTTTCTTTTAAACTTGAATATAGTTGTTTAATATCCTCTACATCTATATAAAAAGCAAGAGAACCTCCAATATTCATATTACTAAATTCAGGGAACTCATTAGTAATAGACTTTCTCGATTGAAACATCATCTCTGCGTTTCCACTTTTGACTAATGCAAAATTCAATCTCTGATCATCTTGCTTTAATGTTACAATATTTTGGCCATCTTCCGGGACACCCATAACAAATTCAAATCCAAGAACACCGTTATAAAAATCCACTGTATCATTAACATCTTCAACCATCATATTTGTTGTTAGCTTTATATGCATAACATCTTCTCCATTAAAATTAACTCGTTTAGTCTTAATTTTCACACAACCACTTATATAAAAATATCACTCATCCATCCGGCTGTATTGTAAAAATCAGACATCTTATAAATTTTTTCTACTTTTTAGAAATTCTGAAGGAGTTGAACCATATAAAGAACTAAATTCGTGAATAAAATGAGACTGGTCATAATAGCCGCCATTTAATGCTGTCGTTAATAAGTCGAAATTTGGATTCTTTAATAGATGTATAGTCGTTTGAAAACGAATTATTCTACAAAAACTTTTTGGACTTACACCAATCCAATTTTCAAACTTTCTACATAATTGTCTCTGACTGATATTGACGTTTTGGGATAATTCAGAAATACTAATATTACCTTTTCTTTCTAAAATATACTTCAAGACATACTTTATTGCCGAATCATTCTTATGATTAATAATCAACAGATTTTTAAGGTAATTCTGAAGCAGTCCCAATTTACAATTGATATTTTTTTCTAACATCAATCTTTCTATTAAACAGTGACTATTACTTGCAGATATCGCATCAAACGGAAGTATCTCGTCAGTTAAATTATAGGCAGGAATATCAAAAAAGTGCAAATACCCCCCTGGTTTGAATCTAACCGCAATCAAATTTACGTGATTCATTAATTCTGCAAAAATAGGTTTTGTCATAGTACCTACAATGGAAGATGTTAAAGAATACGAATTTTCGTTTAGATTAATGATTATATCAATACATCCATCAGGAACAACTCTGTGTAAAATTGGCTCATCCAATTTTAATTCAGATTCCATTGTCCAATAACAAGAAATGTAAGGTTGTAAACATTCACAAGGACGATATTTCCTATAGTGTATCCTGTTACTTTGAATTATTGTCTCAGACATAGACTGAAACGTCTTAAAATCTTTTAGTAAAAAATGTTCCATGGCAATAAACTCACAGAGTTATTATACAAATAATTATATTAATTGTACAGTAGGCAATAAGTATAAATTATGTGGCTAAAATATAGGCATGGAACATTTTTCTTGATGTGAATATTCTTGTTGATCCGGAGTTGAATTTATCAGCCGCCCACGAAATTTCCGAAAACCTGGAAAAATCCATAGAAAAGCTGGTGAGCAAACCGGTTAATATAACAGTTCATATCGAACCGGACACTCCTGAAATGAGAAAAGAATAGATGAGCAGACAATTCCAATCTAACATACACCGAAAAACCTGATATTATTTTATTAGATTCAGTATTTAGATGTCACTGCCCAGTTTATTTTGTGAAGGTTTTGAATTTGCTTAAGAATGTCAGACCTGCTTATTAATCCAACAACTTTATCATCCAAGGTCACTGGAACTCTTCTTATAGAATTATGCATCATGCAGGTACAAATATCCTTGACGGATTCATTTTCTTCAAAATGAATTACCGGCTGAGTCATAAAATCGCTTACAATTTTATTTTTTTCCTCTTCATAGTTATGAAATAGCCTTAAAACATCCTGCTCCGAAAGAATTCCAACAAGTATCGAATCATCTGTTACAACTGGAATACCCGTTATGCCGTTAGTCACCATAATATCAATCGCTTCAAATATTGGCGTATCCTTATGAATACAAATGACATGGGTAGTCATAATATCTTTCGCTAAAAGCATTTTTAAATCCTAATCATAATCGTAATTAATATTAACCGGAAATAGCCTTCCAGCTTTTATTCAACTCTTCCATTAAAGTTATAACTTCACGAATCATCTGAGGATCACGTTTTATATTGGCCTCTGACAATCTTTGATTCATAAATAAGTATAGTTTACGAAGATTTGATGCTATTTCACCGCCCGCTTCCATATCAAGAACGGCATTAAGCTCATTAATTATATCCTGAGCTTTCGTAATATACTTTCCTTTTTCCTGATTATTTCCAGCCTGCAATTCATTTATTGCGAGCTTAAGGAATTTAATCGCCCCTTCATAGAGTAGGACAATCAGCCTTCCCCTACTCTGAGTAGTGACTGCATTATCCTGATATGCTCCGATTCCATTCATATTTTTTTCTCACTACCAATTTATTGATTACGTATATTTGACTTTTCGGGGAGACATCAGAAATTTAATTCAGATATCTCCCCTTTAAGCCATTTTATATTGAAAGTTGCTTAAATTATCTAAGCAAGCTCAATGCCATCTGAGGTACTGTATTAGCCTGGGCTAACATAGAGACACCAGCTTGTGCCAATACCTGTGTTCTGGTCATTGCAGCCATTTCAGTAGCAACATCGACATCTGAAATACGTGATTCTGCAGCCATCAGGTTCTCAGTCTGATTGTTAATAACTGAGATTGTACTTTCAAGACGGTTCATCTTGTAACCAAATGCCGCACGAGCGGTATCTTTGGTAGTAATAGCGGCAGCAACTGTTCCAAGAGCTGACTGGGCGGCTTGTACAGTACCAATACTGGCTGTAGAAAGACCCAAAGCACTGCTTGTCACATCGCATCCATCGACATTGACAACATCCGTATCAGCAGCACCAAACTGAATTGCTATAGAAGCTGCGGAATTATTGAGCAACTCGTTACCGTTAAACGTAGTAGCATTTGCAATACGTTTAATTTCTTCGGCCATTTCAGCAAACTCGTTGTTCATAATTGTACGTTGTTCACCTGAATACGAGCCTGTTGCTGCCTGTTCAGCTAACTGTTTCATACGAACCAGTGCCTCATCTATTGTTCCCATAGCTCCTTCGAAGGTCTGTAACATACTAATACCGTCCATCGCGTTACGTGCACCCTGCTGTAATACAGCAATATCAGCACGCATCAATTCACGAACAGCCATACCTGCTGCATCGTCTTTTGCACCGTTAATGCGCAAACCCGATGACAGCCTTTCGACAGATTGGGCCAACTTATCATAGCTGCTTCCCAAGTGTCTTGCAGCATTTGCTGCCATAATATTGTTCTTAATTGCTAACATATCATAGACTCCTAAAAAAATTAATAGATTTTTTTATACTTATCACAAGCCGCATATTTCTACATTTACAAATGCGATAAAACCTAATAAATCAGTTTCCAAAACAAATTATCGATTACAAAATGCGATACTTAAGGGATTTTCTAATATAAAAATGAGTAAAATTTACTGGACCGGTAATTTTATCGAAATCATAATAGATAACCCAGTAAAGATGCGTAATATATTTGAAAATAATTCGATGTTTTAGACAAAAACTTTTATAATTACCTAATTAAAATGAATAATGCCAACATATTTTGATATTATAGGACACAATTAATTCATAAGAGTAAATAAAATATGGAACAATTATTTTCCAGATTAGCTAAATCAAAATTTCGGAGCAGATTCAAACTCGGGATAAAAGAACATCATTACCTACAAAGTAAAGGTTTTCAAGCAATTGAAAAACACGCACATGATTTTATAACCGAGCGTATAGCTCCTTCATTGCCGGAAAACGATGGTAAACAAACACCAATGAAAAATCATCCCGTTTTTATTGCTCAACATGCAACCGCAACATGTTGTCGCAAATGTCTTGAAAAATGGCATGGTATAAAAATGGGCCAGGAACTTACAAAGCAACAGATAGAATATATTGTTTCAGTTATAATGTACTGGCTGCATAATAACAATGAACCAAAGGTGTGAATTTTGAATAACAATGGCCATGAGAAAATCAGGAATCTATTGATTCTTTAGCTTTTGCAACTTGCTGATTAAACATCCTGAGCTGCATATCGACAGCAGTAAGTGCCCATTCGATATAATGTTCTTCATGAGCAGGTTTATGAAATCCTTCGCTCATAAGCCCTTTATGTACTTCTCCGAGAAAACTATTTATAGTATTAGTACTGATTTTATCGGGCTTTAGTGACCATTGTTTAAGAAGTTTAAAATCTTCACGTAACTTAACTGAAGAATTTAACTGCTCGGCTGTCAAATAATCACCTGGATTAATTGATAACTGAAGACCTTTAAGACACATTATTAAAGGTTCATAGTTCGCTCTTTCGTCCAGCCTTATAAATTTATACTGCTGGACATAAGTCATAGCCTGGGGTGGAATGCTTTCACCAATATCACCGAAAGGTGTGTACCACCTTCGTTTATTGGTTCTGGCAAAAACAAGCTCTTCTTTAACTCTTTTATCACCCTCAAGAACTCCTTGCGTTTTCTGACTTGCATGACTATCCGGCGGTTTTGTTATTTCATCATAAACCATCCTTGAAACCCATAGTCTGCCAGCTTCCTTTAATTCAGGGCCTCCTCCAAGAGCCAGAAGGCATTTGGCAAAACCCAACGGTAAAACCTTTTGTTTTCCAACCTGTCTTTTTCGCATTTGAAATGAAAGATGCAGACTATGCGGCGGAAGATTGTAAAAACTAACTATCTCGTGAATCAATTGATTAAGAAGCCATGGAGCCCCTGTTGCCGGACGCGATAATTCACCTGCCAAATTTAATCTTCCCGGTGCAAGCTCGAGAAATCCGCTTCGACGTCGCCTGTCGGTTACGCCCGAATGGTCGTCGATATAACCACCAAGTTTCCATGATAAAACATCAAGACCATAATCACAGAAATACTTAAAACCGTCATAAATAGGGTCATGTGCTTTTGAAATACTTCTTTTTGGCTCAACCGCCGCTGGTCCAAGATTGCTTAACTCAATTTCAAGACCAAGCGGAATAAGACCAAACTTTAGATTCGAGCGAATCAAACTCAATCTTGAGTCGACAACACGCCTGTCAAAGAAGTCCCTGGCGACTCGGACACCATATTTTACATAATCTATTAAATCATATCTCGAGTATGGCATCGTCTTAAGACAATCCTTAAGAATCATATCAACCGTAGCATTATTTGAATTAATAATTTGCATTGCCAGGAGCAGGCTGACAGAGCGGCTGAAATATCTTTTCGAGTTGCGCATATGTTCAAGCTCAAAACGGTATTGATTTTGGATTTGTTCATCGAGTTGATTAAGCAAAACCTGCTTCACAACAAGAGCAAGATAATTTTTAATAAAAGGTACAGCCTCAGGCTCATTATATAAATGCCTTATTGTCGGTCTTGGCCTGTCAAGCTCGTGTTCGAGATAATAATCGCTAACCGCGTCCGAACGATAATGACTAATTACGAGGTCACGTTCAGTTGTAGCAAGAAGCTCTCTGTCTGCACGGCGTTCCGCTTCGGCATCAACTGAACGCTCGCCGGGACGTGTTCTTTTTTTAATGAAACGTTCGATGCGTTTTCTAAGCCATAACTCATGTATAAGATTGACATGAAACCTGTCACCAAAACGTTTCTTCATTGAATCATGCGAAACAAGATACGCCTGGGCTTTTACTCTTCCGTTTGCGGTATTAACAACTACGGCTTCTCTTTCATAACGCTGACCTTCATACTTGTCTATTACAGCCATAGATTTGGCTGGAATATCATAAATTACTAGGCCTTCTATTCTTGCTGATTCTGAAGCAATTGCATAAAAATATACATTGTCGGGACTAACTCTCCTGTGACCGGGTAAAAACGCAGGTTCAGCAAAAAGAACATCGCCATTTTCAGTACGGGATTCTTTCCTTGAAAAATCAAGCCCGCTAACTGACTGAAAAATCTTTCGATCACGTAACGAGCCATAAACAAAAAGGTTAACTTTATCTTTTTTCATTCTTTATCGAGATTCTTGATATGTTATAGAGATTCGCAGCATAGCATGATGAATACACTTCAATTTTGAAAATAGATATTATTTCAGTTTCCACTGCGAATTTGTTTATGTAACTTAAATAATTCCTTAAAAGCACGAAGAATTACACTTGGATTTGCACCAGTTTGCGTACCGGCTACACGAGGATAATGATGAACGCCCTTTTGAATAATTTTATACCCCTTTTTCGTTGCTCTTGCCAAAACCTCAGTATCGATAAGGGCTCCAGTACTCGTAAGTTTAATATTGTCGAAAATTTCTCTTTTATATAACTTGAATGCACAATCTATGTCGCGAATTTTCATATGGAAGAGAAAACATACCAGCTTTGTCCAGCACCATGCGTTTAATTTCCTTATAAAACTATCCTGACGTTTTATACGATAACAGCTCACAATATCACATTGTGCTATCATCGGCAAAAGCGGCGGAAGTTCGTTTATATCGAATTGGCCGTCACCATCGGTATAAAAAACATATTCTTTCGAAGCTGCCTTAAATCCGGATTGCAGAGCTGCACCGTAGCCGAGATTAGTTGGATGGTGTACTGCTTTTATCCTCTTGTCACGTTTTGAAAGCTCGTCTGCGATTTGGCCAGTTTTGTCAGCACTGCCGTCATTGACAATTATAATCTCGAAATCAATACTGAGTTTATTCAATAATTCAAGTGCCTGTTCGACAGTACGAGTGACATTTTCCTGCTCGTTATAGCAAGGGAAAAAAATGCTTAGAGACTTTACAACTTCCTGTTTAAAAGAAGAGTCATTTATTTCAGATTCATGGCCATCATTTGCGACCATAATAATTACCACCTCTTTTCCATTCCAATTCTTCTCAACTCACTTACGCAAAAGTCGCGTTGAGTGTCATATTTATTTTTTAATTCGGTATTATTCCTCGAACCTTCCAACTGGGCCAGATAAAAATTCGCCAGCCTTGCTGATTCGACTTTCAGGCGATAACCGTCAATTTTCTTCCATTCTTCAAATTTTTCATTAAAACTGTCAGCAAAATTTTTACAAATCTTCTCAATTTCCGGTCGTAAATTTGTATATTGTGCTGCATTTACAATTATTTCCATCATAGCCGCGGGAGTAGGATTAAGTTCGAAGGCTTTCTGGGCATACACCATACCATGTAGTTTTTCAGTAGGATCCTGTCCATATTGTACATCTAATAATTTGTGAGCCCGATTCAGATTTGTATGATATTCATCAGGATATATAGTCCCGTTTTCATTTTCAAGAATACCTTCATAAAGCTTAAGACCCTGGGCTGTATTGAGACTGACCAGGAGTTTTTGCCGGTCATTAACAAAAACAAGGCGCCAGGAAGGATGAATTTCGAGCGCTTTGAAAGTGTAATATGAACTGGTTCTATCAGGATCATTAAATATATTCGAGGGCATAAGTATGCACCATACATCACGACTTGTAAGCTGCTCATCCATAAACTTGCCTATTGGTTCGAGATCCCTTGCAGTGATACTATCTCCCCTTGCTTTTGCGGCCTGAAGAATCTCCATTGTCACACGTCCTCCGGCTAATATATAAGACCATTCGTCAAAAGTAGTCCTGTCATAAGCCGCCTGTGCTCGACCGTCCATAAACAACTGGAGCGGCGTTTTACCATTATTGGGATCCGGCTCCTGTCCAAAAGCAACAAAACCTCCTTCGGTCCAGTAGTTAAACATTTTACCATGAAGCTTATTGTCTTTTATAAACTTCATCGCGTAAAATGGTTTGGCGTCAGAAGCGGTCATTCTCATAAAAACAGAAGTGAAAACAGTATCATTAGGCCATGGATCAAGATAAACAAGTTTGTATTTAAGGCCCCACCATGTTCCAAAATACAACACAGCAATAGCTCCAAAGGCAATTAAGCCCTTTTCGAGATGTTTGGGCATAGCCGGAATAACAAAGCCATTTCCCATGTATTCATTATACTTTGCGGTTGAAAAACGAATCAACTGTGTTACCAACATCGCTAAAATCGGACATCCTACAATACCGGCAATCGGTATAAATCTTCTTGAACGAATTGCCATGTAAATTGACAGTGCGGCGATTATTATCATTACTACATTAACTTTAGGCCACTCAAAACCACCGGATTCTTTCCTTTTGCGTTTTGAAGATTGGTCATTTGAAAAGGATGTATATATAATACTGAAGGACCATGCTAAAAACGCAAGCCATATAATTATGTACATTACTAAAAACGGTACTGCGGTACCAACAGGATTCGCCCAGTCAAAAGCAGGATGCCATTCATGTATGTCACGCCATCTCTCAGCGTTTTTGCTAACGCTTATAACAAAAGTATGTGTAAGGTTTGTAAGATGGAACGGATTGAATAAAATGGAAGCAAAAAATGCAGCTACAAATGCTCCTATTGAATGATACACACCCTTGAAGTCCAGGGAAACCATTCTGTCCTTGAAAAATATAAGAACAAAATCAAGCACGATAACTAAAATTGTAAATAGCAATACAGCTAATGTGGGACCTGCTTTGTATATAACGAACAACAAAAAGGGCCATGCGGTAAGGTTATAAATTATTGCTGTCCATTTTTTATTCAGACAAGTGAACAAATGCAATCCGATGAACGGTATCATCATAATAAAAACATATATATATCCGCCGTGAACATTGCACCAGAAAATAACCAATGGAACAATAAGCCATATATACAAATATTTTTTATACATAGACAATGCAAGTATTAACAAAAAGACCGCCACGAGCAGGTTGGAAAAACCAGCCGGACGAATATCAAGAAACGACCTTCCTATGAATAATGCAAAACATGAAAATACGACAGCTACATATCTGTCCGCCCCTATTATTCGGGAAGTAAAATAGACACATATCATTGCGAGTATGTAAATAGTAAACTTCCAGTAAACAAGAGCATTAGACGTAAAGCTTACTCCATCTTCATAAGAAGATTTCGGAACCAGTTTATAAAAAATGACATGCGTAAGCCAGTTCTGATTAATCCAGCCCGTCGGGTGTATCCACTTTGTAAAAGATTGTTTCCATTTGGGCCAGTTTTCGAAATCATTACATTTATCCGCCCACCATCTCATTAATGAATATTTAGCCCCATGACCTTTTCCCTGCCTTTCCATCTCAGCTATTTCATTATAAAGAGATGAGGCAAATTTAGTCATTGTTTCAGGAGTTGGTCCGGCTTTATGTGAATTTGCGCTGAATGGCTCAATTGTATCCACGCCATGATTTACGAAATGACGTCCGCAAGCCATTGCTACCCAGGTATCACCAGCTGCTACCATATGAGTACAGGCATGAAAGGTAAAAACAAGCATAGCGGCCCAGCCTAAAATCATAGGCCAGCCCGAAAAAAGTCCATGCGCATAGTTCGTATCTTGTCGCTCGTCACTCGTCGCTTGAGATATGAGTCCCGTCTCACGAGTCACGAGACCCGAGTTTTGTTTCTTTTTCCTTGAATATTTTGCCATTATTTTCTTTCTCTCATCAATTTTCGATTTCGACGAGCCCAGTCGAGTCGTGAGTCGCCAATTATGCCGCGCGAATTAGAATGTCAATCACGAAGCCAAAATCGTTATATTATAGCGATTTATTCATATCGTCAAGAAAAGGGTTCAGGCTTAAAGTTTGCTCAAATGAGGAACACCCGTTATTACCTATAATTTGTATTTTACTTTGATAGGATTACACTCGCTATTTCAATATCCCAATGCGTCTTATAATAAGCAGCCAGGTTTATATCTTCTATAAATGGTGCGTCGAGGTCATTTGGATAATTGTCCCATACATCATTAGAGCCTGTTAAAGGCAAAGAAGACTCGATTTCAAATATATTATTGGGATAATTATTGAAATTATTATTAGAACCTGATGAAGGAGTGGAAGGTCCGAAATTAAATATAGTTATCACTATTAAAATCATAACTATTGCCGCACTTGCACCAAATCCCCATATCCCAAACCTCTGATGCAGAAAAAATACAGAATAAACTCTTTTTGATTTTCGAGGTATATCATCAATAAGCCTTTCTTTCAATGTCACCGGTGCTTTCGGCTCACCGATAGAGCGCAACTTCGCTTCCAGAAATTCTAATGTTATTTCATCTTTATTAAAATTCTGTTTCTCATTCATGATTATGCCCTGCCAGTAATACTTCCCTTAACTTATTTAAAGCCTGATTGGTTCGCCATTTGATTGTCCCAACAGGCTCTTTTAACACATTTCCAATCTCTTTATAACTGAAATTTTGAATATAATGCAGAACAATCACTGTATATTCATCAGGTTTCAGTTTCTGCATTTCCCGGTATAAAATCCGCGAATATTCGTCTTTCGCTGCAATATCCAAAGGATTAAAGGCTGTTTTTTCGGCTGATGGCTCTTCTTTGAATTCAGTTTCTATCGCAGAATACTTTTTAGATTTTCGTTCGGAATCCAGAAATTTATTGTATGCAATCCGGTGCAGCCATGTCTTTATTGATGCCTGTTTTTTATAATTACCAATATTTGCCCATGCAGCGGCGAAAGTATCCTGCGTCAAATCTTCGGCTGCACCTGTATCGCGGCATAGATACGCAAGAAAACCGAAGACGGACTTGTAATGTTCATTTATTACAGTCTCGAAGGCATTCGGTTCACCTTCTCTGATACCTTTTAAAATCTGTCTTTCAAACTTTCGCAGCACTCAGTTCTCCGATTATACAAGCTTCAAATCCTAAACTAATATTATAGACGAATGAGAGTACAAAGGTGTTTGTAAAAAAAATAAATTAACCGTTGAAATAACAAAAATAATGGTAAAAACTCAATTATTATTACAATAATGCTTACTGGCATTTTTTGGGGAGTTGAACCAGTATTTTTAAAATACCATTTCGCATTGTATAAAGACTGTTATTCATCATATAACGCAAAAACAGGTATTAAACCTATTGACATAAACACCTGTAATTGCTAATCTTATATATATGGTTAGAGTCATTCATATAGCGGTTTTGATAGTGTTTTTCATATTACTGGGAAGCTGCACACCCAGGTCTGACTTCGGCGAGCTCAGTCGAGCCGATAATACTTTTCCTAATGATATTAAAATTGGCGATTTAGCTCCTGTTTACCCGGATGGTTCACCCGGAAATAATCTTCTTAAAGCTATTAGTATAGATTTTCATGTATTGGAAATACCCGAAGAAAATTTTAGTAAGCTGGATGAAATCCGCAGAACACTGAATATAAGGCCAATCAAATTTAATAATTACCTGGCGTTCAGTGCCAATTCTTTTTCTGCTTATTATGGAAGGAACCAGACACGAAGTACTGTATATGACCTTTTACAAATTGCCGGCGCTAAACATGTTACAAACCAGGCAATTATTCTTATCGATGGCGAAACAACCGACATTCCGATACAACAACTTCCCCAAATGCAAGTTGTTTACTTTAGCAATCTAAGCGGCGATAAGGAAGCAGCTCGTGTCGGACCAGGTTATATTACAATGCATATCAGTGTTAAAAAAGCGGATACTTTAGACGATGCCGCTTCAGTTGCAATGTTTCCATTATTTACACGTATGTCAGCAAACACTATATCACAGTACGCTCAACTGGAAAAACTTCATGATTTCCCATTTTATTCTGCAGCCCTGCAATTAAATATGATTCCCGGCGATTTTATTTTCCTTGCCCCGGAAAGTCATATCGATGATCAAACAACACTTTCCGGTTTATTTTTCAGTAATCCACAGGGAAGCATGTTTTTTGACCCTCAAGATAAAAAACCGCCCGAACGCAAGCCTTCGGTTAGAATATATGTAATTACCTGTTTAGGTTTGAATTTTTAATTAAACTATGTGCCGACGCTAAAGAAAAATCTCCCGGGGAGCCCGAGGGACATAAGCACTAAATCCGAAATCTGAAACAAATCCAAATTTCCAAAGTACAAATGTTTTAAATACTTGAATTTTTTATTTTGAATTTGTTTAGTATTTAGATATTAGGATTTAGAGTTTATAATACATCTATGACAAAGCCAATAGTAACATTAACAAAATGCGATGACTACAGTGAAGATACTGTAAATGAATGTCTGCAAAAACATTTTGAGCTTCAGGGCGGCCTCGAAAAATTCATCAGCCGGGGTGATACAGTTCTACTCAAACCGAACTTCCTTGCACCTCGTCCTCGAAATGAAGCTGTTCAAACTGATCCGGCGGTTATTATCGGAATTGCGCGATTATTAAAAGATTTTGGTGCAAAACCATTTGTAGGCGACTCGCCTGCATGGGGTAATGTTTATACCTGTGCAAAAGCGCTGGAACTCGAGGAACCTCTGAAAAAACTTGATGTTCCGATAATACAACTCAACAAACCTAAAAATTATAGTATAGGCCCGAAAAATACAAAAGTTGGAATAAGCAGAGTTGCTCTTAAAGCTGATGCGATTATAAATTTGCCGAAATTCAAATCACATCAACAGTTAAAAGCAACGTTCGCAATCAAAAACATGTTTGGGTGTGTCAGTGGAAAAAGAAAAGCCCTGATGCACTTCATTAAAGGAAACAGTGAGTATGAATTTTGCGAGTTTCTTATAGATATTTATAAACTCCTTAATCCTGTTCTGACAATAATCGACGCAATAACTGTGATGGATGGTTCAGGCCCGATACACGGCAGAGCAAGACCTTTGGGATGGCTCGCCGGAGGCTCCGACCCTATTGCGATTGAGACTGTTTGCTCAAAACTGATTAATATTGAACCAGAAACACTACCAATAATTCAAACGTCAAAACAATTGAATTTCGGATGTTCCGATTTCAACGAAATAAAAATTCTTGGTGATGAATTTCCAGAAAATGTTTGCACAGACTTCCGGCCGGCACAACTTATTCCGATAAAATTCTCATTACCTCGTATCTGTAAAAGCGTTAGCAAGCAGATGAGCCTGACCATACTGCGTACTTTACTTATCGCGAAAGAAACAATATCAAGAAAGAAAATCTGAATGGCTTAAATCATGATTATGGAAAATCCTGAAAAAATAAAAATTAAAAGGCCGAAGAAATTTCACATCTACTCGATTACTTTCGCTTGTTTTATACTAATCTTTTCAGCCTGTAACTGCCCAAATATTCGTTATATGGGAAGGTACGCTCTTGATATAGCCAGCAGAAAAGACCTATATCTCAGGAGTATTGATAATTCTGACTGGGCAGAAAAAAATGAAATAGCCGGAGTACCAAACTTCCACAAAGTTTCTGACGGCCTGTATCGCGGTGCACAACCAACTATAGAAGGAATGAACGAATTGAAAAAAATGGGAGTAAAAACAATAGTTAATCTGCGATCCGCTCATTCGGATGAAGATGAATTGAAAGGCGTTGATTTAGCCTACAAGTATATTCCAATGACGGCAGCAAAACCTAAAACCGAAGACATGATAAGTTTCCTGAATATTGTTACTGATGTCAATAATTTACCTGTTTTTGTGCACTGCCGCTATGGCTCCGATAGAACCGGAACTGTATGTGCTTTATACCGTATCACCGTACAGGGCTGGAACAAGGACGAAGCCATTCAGGAAATGACAAAAGGCGGCTTCGGATTCCATAGCATTTGGGGCAACCTTCCTGATTTCATACGTAAGTGCGACATCGAACAAATAAAAAAAAAGGCAGGGATAACAGGAAAAAATGGAGAAAATATACCATTATCGGTTACGAATTAAAAGATTTATACGTCAAAAACATACCCATCTAAAAGCCGGCTCCAAACCTATCAAATCGCAAATAAATTCTTGACATAAGCTCTGAATTTCAATAAAGTAGCGTGTTTGTAACCTCGTTTAAGAGAATATAGGGGGCAGTAATGTAAAGCATACCCCCGTAAATATTAAAAAATAAGTGTTTAAGAATTTTTTATAAAGGAGAAACTTAAAATGGCAACAAAGGTGGCAATTAACGGTTTTGGCCGAATCGGCAGAGCTGTAGCAAGAATCATTATGCAAAGAAAAGGCGATTTAGAGTTAGTCGCAATCAACGACCTCTCAGACGCAAAGAGCCTTGCACACCTGTTCAAATATGATACCGTAATGGGCAGATACAACGGTACAGTAAAAGCCGGTGATGGCGAACTCATTATTGACGGCAAATCAATCAAAGTCCTTGCAGTAAGAAATCCTGCAGAACTTCCATGGGCCGAGATGGGTGTTACAGTTGCAGTAGAATCAACTGGTATCTTCCGCGCTGCTTCATCTCCAAAAGGCGGCTATGCAGACCATATCAAAGCCGGCGCCAAAAAAGTAGTATTAACAGTACCAGCCAAAGATGCTATTGACGCAACAATCGTTTTAGGCGTAAACAGTGACCAGCTTACAAAAGATGTAAATTGTGTATCAAACGCAAGCTGCACAACAAACTGCCTCGCTCCTCTGGCCAAGGTTCTTAACGATACATTCGGTATTGAAAAAGGCCTTATGGTAACTGTACACGGTTATACAAATGACCAGAATGTCTGCGACCAGATTCACAGCGACCTGCGTCGTGCCCGTGCAGCAGCACAGAACATCATCCCAACAACAACCGGTGCTGCAAAAGCCGTAGGTAAAGTCATTCCTGAACTGAACGGCAAGCTCGATGGTTATGCTCTTCGCGTTCCTGTTATTACAGGCAGCTGCGTTGACCTCGTTGCTGACCTCAAAAAAGAAGTCACAGTGGAAGAAGTCAATGCCGCAGTTAAAGCTGCTGCAGAAGGCCCATTGAAGGGTATTCTCGGTTATTGCGATGAGCCAATCGTTAGCAGTGACATTATCAGTGACGAACGCTCAAGTATCTTTGATTCACTCTGCACAATGGTTCAGGGTAAGACAGTCAAGGTCGTGAGTTGGTACGACAATGAATGGGGTTACTCAAACAGAACTGTTGACATTATGGAAAAATTGGCCAAATTGGCATAAACAAATAGTCAGCTCTATTTTTAAGGTTAATAAAATAATGGCAAAAAAGACAGTTGCTGATATTGATGTAAAAGGCAAAAGAGTATTGATGCGGTGCGACTTTAATGTCCCGCTCGATAAGGA
>JAFGPS010000070.1 GCA_016936075.1 Sedimentisphaerales bacterium
AACGAAATGTCCGATCAGCAGATAATAGTTCTCAAGGAAAAGGACGGTGAGAGAAGCTTTCCCATTGTTATTGGTATAGTCGAAATTTTCGCAATCGACAGGCGGCTAAAGGGAATCAAACCCGCAAGACCGATGACGCATGATTTATTGGCAAGTATTATCGAAAACCTCGGCGCGAAAATTGAAAAGATTGTGATAAACGATTTGCGGCACCATGTATTTTTCGCAAGAATTCACCTCAAGCTCAATAACCATTCGGTGGTAGTCGATTCACGCCCTTCCGATGCAATCGCTCTGGGAGCCGCTACAAGCGCCCCTATTTTTGTGGCTGATCATGTGTTTGAGCAGGCTTCTCAGTAAAGAAGATGGTCGAAATAATCAGTAAACCTACACCTATGCAAAGCATACTGTCTGCTACGTTAAAAGTAGGCCATTCGAAACCTTTATAATATACTCTGACAAAATCTCGTACATGTCCTTCATTAAAGATTCTATCGTATAAATTCCCTGAAACTCCGCCAGCGAAAAGACCCATTGCGATATGGATAATTCTTGGCTGTTTGCCGCTAAAGATGAAAAATATAATAATTGCCAACATAGCAATGCTTGCTACTGCTATTAATAAAGTGGTTTTTCCCGAAAAAATACTCCAGGCGGCACCATTATTTTCCCTTATTACTAATTCCAAAAAACCGTTAATAACAACATAAGCTTCATCCGGCTCGAGCATTTTGAATACGGCGTGTTTGGTCCATAAGTCAAAAAACAACCCGGCAATAGCTAAAGGCCAGAAAACACAATGAGCCTTAAAATCAACAAGCATTGATTTTAACTCTGAAAGGACGGTTTTTTCCGGACTTATTTCTTTTATCATAGATTCTGCCATAACTGCTTTCAAATGCTAAAGATACGCGAATAATATAATTTCTGTCGGTATTGAGATTATATCAAAGCAGGTCCATCTGTCAAAAACATTTATCGCCTGCCGATTTTTAATACTTTATAGAAGTTGCTCTATATAATTGACATATCAGTCATGATTTTATATCATATTGCGATAACTTGATTACTACCCTTAGACGAGGCATAGCCTCGTCTTTTAATGTATACTGCTCGAAAGGTGATTAATGGCAAAGAAGAATACTGAATTGAAAAACAAACCAAATGTTTTAATTATACGTGATGGCTGGGGTCATAATCCCAACCCGGCTGAAGATGAATATAACGCTCTTAAATGCGCAAATACTCCAACAGATGATATGCTCATGTCAGAATATCCGAACTGCCTGATAAATACGAGCGGCGAAGATGTCGGTCTTCCAAATGGTACTATGGGAAATAGCGAAGTCGGTCACCAGAATATCGGCGCAGGAAGAATAGTTCCGCAGGAATCAGTCAGACTGAGTTTAACAATTCGGGACGGTTCATTTTTCAAAAATGAAGAATTCCTTAAAATGATTGATTTCGTAAAGAAAAATAATGGGAAGATGCACATAATGGGTTTATGCAGTGACATTGGTGTTCATTCGCTCCTCTACCATTTATATGGCCTGCTCGAACTTGCAAAAAGAAATGCCCTGGAACAGGTTTATATCCACGCGTTCACAGATGGAAGAGATTCACCTCCGGATAGCGGTGCAGGTTACATTGCCGATATCGAAAAGAAAGCCAAAGAAATCGGTATCGGAAAAATCGCATCCGTCATGGGTAGATTTTACGCGATGGACCGTGACAGCAGATGGGACAGAGTACAAAAAGCATACGAATGCATGAGATTCGGCAAAGGCAACAAAGCAACAAGCGTAAGCGAAGCAATCGCAGAAAGCTATAAAAATGAGATAACCGATGAATTTATCGAACCGACCTGTATTGTTGATGAAAATAACGACCCAATCGCTACAATAAGCGACGGCGACGGTGTAGTATTCTTTAATTTCCGAGGTGACAGACCACGCGAAATTACAAGAGCTTTTGTCTCTGAAGATTTCAAGGATTTTCCAAGAAATACAAAAGCAGATTTATATTTTGTCTGCATGACCGAATACGATGCGTCAATTGAAACACCAGTAGCTTTTCCCAAGCCGCCAAAAATGAAAAACACTCTCGGCGAATACTGGAGTTCGCTCGGCCTGAAACAATTCAGATGCGCGGAAACAGAAAAATACGCTCATGTCACTTTCTTCTTCAACGATTACACAGAAAAACCCTTCCCCGGCGAAGACAGGCAGATTGTTCCATCGCCGCGAGTAAGAACGTATGACTTAAAGCCTGAGATGAGCGCTTATGAAGTTTGCGATGTAGTTCTTGAAAGACTCGAATCGAATAAATACGATGCGATGGTAATCAACTTTGCCAATCCTGATATGGTCGGTCATACAGGTGTAATGTCGGCAGCAATTAAAGCCGCTGAAGTGGTTGATGAATGCGTCGGAAAAATTCTTGCTAAAATCAAAGAACTTGGCGGTGCGGCAATAATTACGGCGGACCACGGCAATTCAGAAAAAATGTGGGATTTTGAAACTAATCAACCTTTCACCAGTCATACAACTGGAGATGTGCCGCTGGTTATATTCGATGAACGCAACAAAACAAAGAAAATGAGAAGCGGCGGAAAATTAGCTGATATCGGCCCGACTCTTCTGGAAATGATGGAAATTCCACAGCCGGAAGAAATGACCGGTAAATCTTTATTCGAATAAAATTAATTCAGAACAAAAAAAAGAACATTAAGAATGATTGATATTTCTTAATGTTCTTTTTTATTTTTAAATAGTTTATTTTACTTTGCGGCCGCTGCTTTTGCAGATTCGATAGTATTATAAAGTAACATTGTTCGTGTCATCGGGCCTACTCCACCGGGAACAGGCGTAATCAGTGATGCTTTCTCTTTTACAGCTTCGTAATCTACGTCACCAACAAGACGATAGCCTCTTTTCTTTGTTGCGTCTTCGACACGATTGACACCAACGTCTATTACAACGGCTCCATCTTTAACCATATCGGCTGTCACTGTATTTACTCTTCCAACCGCGGCTACAATTATATCAGCACGTTTTACATGTGATGCGAGGTCTTTTGTGCGTGTGTGACAGACGGTGACTGTAGCGTTCGCGTTCTTATTTTTTTGTATCAGCATATTCGCCAGAGGTTTTCCCACAAGGTTGCTTCTTCCGATTATCACAACATTTGCGCCTTCGATAGTGACATTGCTTCTTGTCAATAAATGTACGACACCATGCGGCGTACAAGGCAGGAAAGCTTTTTCGCCTATCATCATCTTGCCTACGTTTATCGGGTGAAAACCATCCACGTCCTTTTCTGGATTAATCGCAAAAATAACTTCCGATTCATTGATATGTTTTGGCAATGGAAGCTGAACGAGTATGCCGTTAATTTTCGGGTCATTATTTTTTTCTTCTATAAGAGCAATCAGCTCTTCCTGAGTTGTTTCAGCAAGCAAGCGATTGTCATCGGAATAAATTCCAACTTCCGCGCAGTCACGCTCTTTCGATGTAACATAAGATTGAGAAGCAGGATCTTCGCCGACAAGAATTACCGCTAATCCCGGCACAATGTCCTTTTCTTTGAGTTTAGCGACTTCATCTCTGAACTCTGCTTTCATTTCCTGAGCTGTTTTCTTACCATCAATAATTTGTGCTGTCATTATTTACTCCATAAATATTTTTCGGAGATTATAACATAGATATACGACTTGCTCATCAAAAAATTGTTATTAAAACAGGCCCTGAACTTTTCCGGTTTCTACATCTACGTCGATTCTTCTGAATGCGGGATTAGACGCGGTACCGGGCATGAGTTTTATCGCGCCTGCTACAGGAACGACAAAACCGGCGCCTTTGTATATGAGAACATCACTAATTGGAAGTTCCCAGCCGGTTGGCCTTCCTTTCAGGTCGGGGTCATGTGAAAGACTCAAGTGAGTTTTAACCATACAGGTTCCGAAGGATTTTACAGCCGGATCAGACTCGAATGATTCGATTTTTTTCAGAGCTTTTTCTGTGTATGTCACTCCTGAAGCGCCATATACATCTTTAGCTATTTTCTCAATACGTTTACGCAAAGGCATATCCAACTCATAAAGAAATTTGAAATCATTCTTCTGATCACATGCGTGAACAACCATTTCAGCCAGTTCCCGAGCACCTTCGCCGCCTTTTAGCCAGTGTCTTGAAACTGTAGCTAATGCTCCGTGCTGCTCTGCAACTTTACGCACAAGTTCTTCTTCTGCTGTTGTATCTGTATAGAAATTGTTTATACATACTACCGGCTGAACACCGCTTTTCTTTACTGTTTCGATATGTGCTATAAGATTTTCGCAACCTTTTTCGAGAAGACCTAAATTCTCGGTTGTATATTCTTCGCTTAAAGGTAAGCCGGGTTTTACTACAGGTCCGCCGCCGTGCATTTTCAAGGCTCGAATTGTCGCGACAATAACAACCGCGTCAGGTGTAAGGCCAGAAAGTCTGCATTTTAAGTTCCAGAATTTTTCAAAACCAATATCCGCACCGAATCCACTTTCGGTTACATGATACTGGCTCAGCTTTGTTCCCATTAAATCCGCGAGAATAGAACTTTGACCTATCGCGATATTCGCAAACGGTCCGGCGTGAACCAGCATAGGCTGGCCTTCGATGGTTTGCAGCAGGTTGGGATGAATTACTTCTACAAGCCATGCGGTCATAGCGCCATCAACTTCCAAATCGGCGGTTGTAACTTCTTTACCTTTTTTATCATAAGCTACAACCATTTTCGCTACGCGATGTCTTAAGTCTTTCAAGTCGGTAGCTATAGATAAAATCGCCATAAGCTCGCTCGATACGGTAATCTGAAAACCAGAATCCATCTCGAAGCCGTCCATTTTGCCGCCCTGACCTATTCTTATGTTACGAAGTGCCTGGGCGCAAAAATCCATCGCCCATTTGATTTGAATCCTATCCGGATCAATGTCTATTCTTTTAAGGTTGCTTTTAGCAAGCCTTTCATCATCATAGTTTCTCTCATGCTGCATTCGCGCGGTCAAAGCTACCATTGCGAGATTGTGTGCGTTTGTTATGAAATCAATATCACCAGTCAATCGGATAGAAAGCGGCGTAAGTGGAATACATTGCGCAAGTCCCCCGCCAGCACCGGAACCTTTGACATTAAAAGTCGGGCCACTGCTCGGCTGACGAATCGCGCCTGTGACAGACTTATTTAATTTCCCCAAACCCTCGACAAGACCTATTGTCGTTGTTGTTTTACCTTCACCTAAAGGAGTAGGAGTTATCGCGGTTACATCTATATATTTTCCAACTGGTGCATTGGTAAGTCTTGATAAAACTCTTTTGTTATCAATTTTTGCAAGGTTACGACCCATCGGTATTAATTCGCCGTCCTGAAGACCCAGTTCATCAGCAAGCTCATAAACTGTTTTCATGTTCTCTTCAGCGGCTTCTGCTATTTGCCAGTCTTTTAGTTTTGTTGGATCAAGCTGCATTTAATTTTCCTATTTTTAAGCTTTATGTGCTTTATAAATAATTTTCAGGTAAAGATTTTGACCATCTCCCAAAAAGCGGGATTGTTTTTATCAATCGCAAAGATTTTTTCACATTGATTTAGCCCTAAAATCAAAACTATCATATAATATGCTCCTTGATTTTACAACCTCATTCAGTGCATCATATTCTTCATTATGTGCATTTAATATTTTCTTCAAAACGTTAATCTTTGTCCTGTTTTATATTACTGCAATATCAATGAGACTTATATAAACTTTGAATCTTCATTTTATTCAGTTCCCTTATAAAAAAGAAGACCATCCTCTAAGTCCTATAATTTTCAAATTAAAACAGTCACCATCATAGTATTTTCGGCTACAATATGTAGTGATTTTACATAATATCCAGTCTCGTGCAAAAAAGTCTTATGCTGCCTATCTATCGACAAATACTTCGGTTTTAAGAACAGGAATCACATTTATTATTAAAAAACACACTTTTTTCGCCGGAATTTCTCATATAGTTATAGCAAGAGCAAGCCGCTTAGGGGTAAAATGTGTTCAGAAAACGAGTTTTTTGAAATTTTTGACAAAGGAAGGAATCTATATATACAGTAAGTCAAAATGGTGCAAAAACATAAAACAGTATTGTTCTTTGATACTTTTACTTTTTAGCTCTTATTAGGAAAACTTATGGATGAATTAGCGGCAGTTAAGGCGAGCCAGGCAGGCGAAAGGGATGCTTTCGGAATTTTGATAGACAAGCATTATAAAAATATCTATCGCTATGCCTACCATTGTACTGGGAATCACCAGGACGCCGATGATATTTGCCAGGAAACATTCCTGAGAGCTTATAACAGGATAGGACAATTGAAAAACGTAAACTGTTTTCGTGAATGGATTTATACAATAGCATCGAATTTATCACGAAGACGCATTAAAAAGATAAAACTTAATAAAAATTACGTCGCTTTTTCGTCTGACTCATTTAATCAGCGGCAGGACGACAAAAATGTTCATCCTTTTGATAATATTACAAAAAGTGAAAAGGCTTCGATAATTCAGAACCATTTAAAGGAAATGTCAGAACGCCTGCGAATGGTAACTGTTCTGGTTCTTATGGAAGATTTGGCACAAAAAGAAGCCGCCAAAATACTGAACCGCTCGGAGCCGAGTATTTCACGAGATGTGAATGACGCAAAAGCATGGCTGCAAAGCCGGCTGCAAAATTTAATATAAAAGGAGTAATCCTATGAATAATGAAAAAGACAAAATTAACAATATTCTCAAAGAAGCTAACGAAGAAATTCAGCCTCGCGATTCATGGCAAGCTTTGAGAAGCCGAATTGACAAGAAAATCGAGAGCGGCCAAACTGATACAGGCTTAGTTACAAAATTAAATGGCCATGTCGCCTTCTGGCGCAGAACTGCTTTAGCCGCGGCTGCGTGCCTTGTCTTTACTTCAGCATTATTAATTTACGTTGCATTTAATAGCAAGAACGAAAATAATTTCGATAAACACAATCTTCTTGCACAAAATCAACTTCAACAATTAAGTGAAGCATTTTCACAAGTACAGGAACTTTTTAATCAGAATTGTCCCTGGATAGTGATAAATTCTACTGGAAATGGTGATATCGGAATTGAAAATCAGGAAATCAATCTTGCAAACGATAAAAAGATTGTAGTGTTGCGATTAGCTCTTAATCTTCAGGATGACCAAACTGCGCCACAATATTTCGATGTAGTAGCATACAACAATCAGCTTGTCACCTTCGATGCACCTGTACCTGACGGCTCTAATATGAATATAACCCTCAAACCTGTAATTACAGAAGGCAACAAAATCGAAGTGGAAATTAATACACGACTCAATGGCAGCTTGAAAACAAATAATACAGTGACTATCGCGGATAATTCTTTCAAGACTCTTGCGCGTGTCAAGACCAACGGAAGTTGGATAAATATAAATGCCACAGGCCAATCTTTATCTAACATTTAAAATGGGGAATAGTACAATGAAAACGAATATGACAATTTTGATTTTTATGATTGTATCGTTGTTTTTCCTGCCGCTCCAACTATGTAAAGCATCTTATTTCACGATGAACCTGAAACAGGACTCGATTTACACACCCGGGCAAATAAGCCTGGCAATGAATATCAATGACGAAACTCCTTTCGATTCTGGTTACAAATTTAAGATAAGCATTTTTCTTACAGGGACTCTTATCAGAGAACAAACAATAAATGCAGACAGAGGAAAACCTGTAGATTTTGAACTTTCCGTTCCTGAAGTCTTCGAGAGAACAGAAGGACGTTGTCGATGTGAATTGTTAATCGGTGACAATTTTATTGAAGCACAGGAATTACCTCTGCTCCTTTGGCCTGAAATAGCGCCTTATAAAAAGGATACTCAATTAAATGCAGAAATATGGGTATATGACACTTCAGGAAAACTGCTGAATCTTTTCAAGAAAATGGAAATTAAAGTAATTGACGCAACATTCAAAACGGCAAGAGACTTCGGCAAACCTGATATTGTTTTTGTAGGTGAAAATACCGATCCGAATAATATGAGAATATTAGACAATAGTTTAATAGCGGCAAATACAGAACCTGCTGTAATTTATCTAAAGCAAAAACAGTTTCTCAAAGAAAACAAAATTGATGTAGTGATTGAGAATAAAAAAAGCCAAACTATAATAATTACAAGAACTAATATGTTACTAACCGGCTTGAATTATCACGATATACTTACCCTGGCAAATAATGCCAACTATATAAAAATAAAACAAAATTCTGATATGATTATTCATTCCGAAATAAACGAAAGTATAAAGAATGCAGATAATATATACAGCTACCTGCTCACACAACAGGAAAATAATCAGGTTAGGATTTATTGCCAGCTTCCGGTCACAAGTATAGATGACCCGCGATGTGTCGTACTATTAAAAAACATACTGCAATATGCAGAATCAACAATTAACGAAATAAAAGCGAAATAAATAGCGTCTTACAAAATTGAAAGGGAAAATTATGAAAACAGAATACAGAATACAGAATACAGAATACAGTAGGCGCAGAGTCACAAAGCCACAGAGGCACAGAGTACTTTGTGCCTTTGCCGCTTTGCCGCTTTGTGCCTTTTTCCTTTTTGCTTTTACATCAAATGTAGTTGCTTCCGAAAGCTCAGCCGTTATTGAAACTGAATCCGAAGCAATAGAGCCAAACTCTCAAGCGACAAATAGTATTTCCGTTGCGATTATCGACTTCGAATCGCAGGCGCCGGGAAATGACCAGTTAGGTACTCAATTAAGTGACATTCTTACCGCAAGATTGAGTATTTACGACCAGTTCAGACTTGTCGAACGCAAAAAACTCGAAGATTTGCTCAAAGAACACCAACTGAATCTTACAGGTATGGTTAACACGACGGACGCGGTAAAAGCCGGCAAACTTATCGGCGCGAAAATAATGATATTCGGCAGAGCTTTCGCGGTTGACAGGGACCTTTATATCACCGCAAAAATTGTAGGCACAGAAACAAGCCAGGTAAAAGGAGTTCTCGCGCGGGGAAGCCTGGAAAGCAACCTTTCGGATATAATCGATAAGCTTGCCAACGATTTAACTGAAGGCTTGAATAAATGGGCAGCAACTCTCCTTCCCAAAACAGATAAGTTTATTGATAAAGTCGCGGCATTAAAAGAGCAGCTTAAAGGAAAAGAATTACCAACAGTAGGGATAATGATTTCAGAAACTCACGCAAGCAGACAAGCGGCTAACATCGACCCAGCGGCTGAAACTGAGTTCAAGAAAATATTCAAGGAAGTCGGGTTCGATGTTATCGAAGCAAATAAGGAACAGCTTGCAAAATGGACGAAAGATTTCAGCCTCGCCGGAGTAGATATTGTCGTTACAGGCGAAGGCTTCAGCGAGTTCGGCACGAGAATAAACGGCCTGGTAAGCTGCAGTGCAAGACTTGAAGTACAATCAACAAACAGAGAGAGCCACAAAATAGTTAGCTCAGAGCGAACAACAAAAAGAGCAGTAGATTTATCCGAAGGCATAGCCGCAAAAACTGCCCTACAAGCAGCCGGCAGAGATTTAGCAATAAAAACCATAGAAAAAATCGCTGAAGGACTATAAATATAAAATATTTCATTCAGGAAAAAGACTCTAAATATGAGATTAGCGGATTGGAGATTATGAAGAAAATAAGAATATTTCGAGCTTGTTTTTTGATAGTTTTAGTCGTTTGTTCTGTTTTGTCTGCTCAGGAAAATAATGAACAAGCTTCATTGGCAATACTGGTTTATTGCGATGGGGGTAATCAGGAATTGGCGGATAAGTTGCAGCCGCTGATTGAGGCGGAAGCTTCTTTGCAGTGGGATGGGACACTCGTTGAACGAGCGGAAATTGATGAACTGCTTGATGAAATAAAGCTCACTGGTTCCGGGCTTTCTGACACCGATACTCAATTACAGTTCGGCAAGATGATAACTATGGATTGCCTTTTAACTGTGCGGGTAAATAAAGATTCCGTCAAAACAACTTTTTCCCAGTTTCCATCGACAACAATTATCCACGAAAAGGAATATACAAAACGGCTTGAGCCGCAATCGCTTTCAGTCAATATTGTCACTAACTCAATAAAAGCTTACCGCGAACATAACCGCGACCCGCATAAGCCCCAGGTTTCAATCGGTTCGTTTTTTAATGCCGGGCCATTCAAACAATATTTTGATTTTAGTAAAAATATCGGAATACAATTGCGACAAGAACTTGTAAAGGACAAATCAATAGTATTGACAGAAAGGTTATTGCCTTCTGATTTATTAGGCGAGTTCAAACTTGCCAGAACAGGAATTACTGAAAGTATAGCGAAGAATCTATCCGCACCTTCATCGGATATTCTACTATATGGAGAATTTAAAGCTAAACCAGAGCAGGATTTAACAAAACCAGCCGCGGAGTTGGATTTCACGCTTTTTGTTATTTCTCCAACGGGTTTGTGTGAAAGTAAAAAGGTTGAGTTTTCCTGCTACAGCAACGAGCCTGAAATCCCGGTTGAAAAAGCAAAGCAATTAATTGAACAAGTTTCAAAAGAAGTAAAAACAAAATTAGCTTCCGGCCAAAAACGAATCTTCTCCGAAAAAGAATTCGAGGAATTCAAAAGACAGGCGTTCCGACTCATGCCAAGACCACCATCCGAAGAACATTATATTGGTTATCAATCTGGTATGCTTGATGTACTCGAACCTGCTTTTCATATGCTTGAATGTGCAATGCTTTTTAAAGGTAACGATATACAGGTTCTTGTTTGTACAGGAATGGTTCTTTATAGTATATCTATCGAATCAAAAGCTCGATCTTCAGCTACTCCAGAACCAAGCTTTCTCAAAGCTTCAATGGAAATGATCGAAAGAGCTTATTTAATGGAAAGCAATCCAAGTACAAGAAATTGTTATTGTAGTGTATTCGTGTATGCCGGCAATTACCCGCCTCCACCGGGATGTTTGAAAGCAGCACAACACATATTGGATACTCGCAAAATTGAAAACTGAGATTCGCAGCATATTTTATATTCCTTGACAAGATTATTTGAAAATGAAACAGACACACAGAAAATATGTCGTTTTGTTCTTGAAGTTGTAAAAGAAAATGGCAAAACCCGGGAAGATATAAAATTATTTGACACACTTATTGAGATACTAAAGTCTCACTTGAGAAATAATAAAGAAAATTTGCAAACCAGAGTCAATCTCATCGAATGTGCTCGCTCACTTATGAATGAAAACGCAATTTATCCTCGATGGTTTGGGCATCTTCTACACTTGCGAATTTATTCGTCTTTAAATACAATGGACAAAGAAACAGAAATACCAGTGGAATTTGCTGAAGAGTTTAGAACAACTTTGAATATTTTGGATGAAATCCGCAAAAATCATAATGAGTACTTAACAAAGCAATATATTGAATTCGGCGGCTTTTTCAAATTTTATGACAAAGTTATAACAAAATATAACTTAGATGATGATTCTGTCGATCTGAAAGAAAAATTTATTAATATTATGAAACAGGAAGGTCATTGTAATTATCATGCTATCGGAAATGTTATTAATTCCTTATCGACTCAGTTATGGGAAAAACAGGAATATAAACATGGATACGATCTTTTAAATGAATTCCTTCAACTCAACGGTCAGGGTCTGGAGCGTTTGTCACAAGAACGCATTCGATTTAAAAATGCAATGCAGGAAACAGACCTGCAAAACATCAATCAAATCGTGAAAATCGAGTTTGATGATAAAAGAACAGACTATGTGAAAATAATTATCAACTCAGAAAATGGGCTGTATGGAATTCGTGCGGGAGCTCATGATTCTTTGGGCCAGGTTTTTAAATTGGTACCAGCCGAGAAAAAAGCCCGTATCCTGAGTGAAATATCAGGAGAAGTGTGTGACATTGCAAGTACCGGAAGATTTATCGGAGTTGCAACTAAAGCAAATGGTTTTTATTTAATTGATACTCAAAATATGAAAATGCAACATTTTACTCCGGACAACTCCAGCATTCCAAGTCAATATATAGCAAATGTTAGTGGCACAAGTAAAAACTTCCTGGTATCAATTCGTGACAGGTTTTGGGGATCATCACAAAGATATCAGTATATTATTGAACCTGAAACTACAAATATCAGTCTCTGTAATGAAAATGTATTTTTTAGTTCTGTCTTATTAGAAAAAGCAGAAGAAAAAAAATTAAAACTATCCTATCAGAGAAGTAATACGGGAACTGAAATACTTATAATAAGCAGCAACACAACAGGATATCAACTAATGAGATATGAAGGTTTCGAACTAATTCAGATGGCTGATTTTGAATTATGGCAGGAACAGCTAATCTTTGCTACGAATAGCAGCCTTTATATAAGTAAACCTGGCTCAAATTCAATACATAGTATTCCAAACAAAGACAACTTGCTTTTTTATTGTCTGCGCCCAACGGATGATGAGTTATATATCGGTACAAGCAATGGACTTTATTGTATTGGGGCGGAGCAATTTCTTGCATTGGTTGAGCAGGTTGAAGAAATTGATTAGTGATTTTCTACTATTTTTTTTACGTAAATCAGTTTATCGTCTCCGGGGGCGTAGAAATCGGGTATTTTTGCGGCTATGGTGTAATTGTTTTTTTCGTAGAATTTTTGTGTTGATTCGTATCGCTTCATGCCGGAGGTTTCTACAACCGCTATGCGGCCGCTTTGCTTTTTGATTTCTTTTTCAGAAAAATCGAGCATAAATTTTCCAGCGCCCTGCCGCTGTAAAGTCGGATCAACCGCTATCCAGTAAATATCGAATGTCCCTTCCGTGCATGGAGTTTCGCCGAAACATACCCAGCCGCAGATTCGTCGCTCGTCGTTTGTCCCTCGTATCTCGGCGACGAAAGATTGATAAGTACAGCCGGGCTTATTCTGAGCGGCTTCAGTGAAGACTTCCCTTGCGATATCAATTTCTACTTCTCGGAAAAAGGCGGTTCTTTTGATTATGTCTAAAACAATATCTTCGTCTTCTGGTTCTGCGATTCTGATTGAGATGTTGGGATTTTTCATATTTTAATTTCATCACGTTTATAGATTGCGTTTTGTAACATTGTAAGAACAAATTGCTCATAAGGTATTTCAGCCGCGGAGAGTGCGGCCGCAAAACCTGCATCGGGCGAAATGTCGGGGTTGGGATTAACTTCGAGAACGTACGGCGAATCGTTTTCATCGAGGCGGAAATCAACACGAGCGTAGCCGTGACATCCGAGAGCTTTCCAGGATTGTATTGCTAATGAACGTACTTTTTCGGCTATTGTTTTGTCCAGCGGAGCGGGAATAATTCGCGGCGTATTGTTGTACCCGAAGGATTCTTTAATCCATTTTGCGTCATAGTCCACGATTTTTAACTGCTTTTTTGCAAAGGCTGAAAAATCAATCTCAGCGATAGGAAGAACCTTTACTCCATTTTTAGTTTCGATTACCGAAACGTTCAATTCTCTCGCGGGTATGTATTGCTCAATAATTGCGGCCTGATTAAATTTTTCGTTAATCCACTTGATACGAGCGATAGCTTCAGAAGAGGGAACATTTACAACTGAATCGATTTCGATTCCCTCGCTTGCGTCACTGCATGCGGGCTTTATTATATATTTTCCCTTTTTCAGATTATCGAGAGAAAACGATTGGCCGGGTTGAACTGAAATTCCGGCAGGACAAGGCAATCCGGCTGCAACGAGAATCGCTTTTGCGCGAGTTTTGTCTAAAGACAAAAAAAGTGATTCCATTCCATTTCCTGTATAACTAAATCCGAACGCTTCATAGAAAGATGGTACGACATTAACCTGATGAATTGAGCCGTCAAAATCTTCTATGAGATTGAAAATGAGTTTTTCCCGCAAATCAGGCAAAATCTGCGCAAGGTGACGCAAATCCCGTACAGGTATGGCTTCATATTCGATGTTAAGTTTTTCCAGCGAATCAACGACTGCATTGACCTGGTCCATTATACCTGAGCGGCTTTCGAGGAAAGATTCGTCGCTTTCTTCAACCTGATTATACAGTACAAGTACTTTTTCCATAAACTTTGCTTTCCTGCTCGCTGCGTTCGAACGCGCTTTGAAGTATCGCACCGATTAAATCTTTAAAAGGCATTCCTTCCTGAGTTGCAATCATCGGTAAATCGGAATGGATTGGATGCAGACCGGCCAAAGGATTTACCTCAAGGAAGTACGGTTCGCCTTTATCGTTACAGCGAATATCAACTCGTCCGCCGTCACGACATTCCAGAACCTGGTAGCATTTAAGAGCGAGTGTTTCTATTTCTTTCTTTTTCTCCGGCTCTCTCAAGGCTGAGTAGCGAACTCTTGTGTCGCACTCTTCTTTGTTAAGATACGAATAAATCGCAGACTCACCATTAGTAATAACTTCTATCTCCATCGTGCCGATTGCTTTGGCGTTTTGACCTGTGCCAACGATTCCAACTGTAAATTCGCGGCCAGAAAGAAATTCTTCCACCAATACAGGTTGTTTATATTTTTCCAATAATTCATTACAAGTCGAAGTTAGTTGCCATGGAGTTTCAATTTTAGAATTCTGGTCAATACCTTTACCTGTACCTTCGGCTAAAGGTTTCGCGAATAAAGGATAGTGCAAATTAACATTAGTAATATCATCGGGAGTTCGCACAACTACAAAACCAGGCGTAGCCAAACCTTCGGAAGCGACGAGTTTTTTTGCGATAGCTTTGTCAAGCGTTGCGGCACAAACCATCGGGTCGGAGAAAGTATAAGGAATTTGGTAAAGCTCCAGTAAAGCCGGAACCTGAGATTCGCGGCATCTTCCATATAATCCTTCCGCGATGGTGAAAACCATGTCCCATCGTTTTCCCGCGACGAGTGCTTGAGCTAATGCCCAGCCGTTACCGATACGTTCAGTTTCATAACCGAGTGATTCTATTGTTTCCTGGATGGCAATTATAGTACCATCGAAATCAAATTCAGCTACATCGGCTTCGGAGAAACCCAATGCTAAATAATCACTTCTTAGGTCGTAAACCAGACCAATTGTTTTTTTCATAATTTTTTCTTTGCCTTTAAAAGAGATTGGGCCTCGAGGCTTTGTGCGAAACCATTAAAGAAAGCCTTCGAACCGGTCTTGAGATTTTTCAGGCTGTAACCACCTTCCTGAACGATAAGTGTCGGCAAATTCATTTGCGCGAGCCTGATTCCAATTTGTTTCATAGTTTCATTGTTTAATCCGAATGAACCTGTCGGGTCCCCTTTCATTACATCGAAACCGAGACAGATAATAAGGAACATCGGTGAATATTTTTCAATGTGCTTTACAGCTTTTTCGAGCGTATTCAAATACATTTCATGCCCGGCGTTCTCTGGCAATGGGAAATTAAAATTGAATCCCTGACCTCCATTTCCACCAGTTTCATCCGCAAAGCCGGAAAAGTAAGGATAGGCAATGTTCGGATGCCCATGAAGTGAAATATTCAGAACATCATTGCGCTTATAAAAGATATTCTGCGCTCCGTTGCCGTGATGAAAATCAATATCGAGCATCGCTACTCGTCCATGTTTGGACAAGAACTGAGCGGCAATCGCGGCATTGTTAAAATAGCAGAATCCGCCAAAGACGCGTCTTTCAGCATGATGTCCCGGAGGTCTGCAAAGAGCATAAGCCATAGTTTTGCCCTGAAGAACCTGCTCAGCGGCTGTAAGTGAAACATCTACTGCCGAGCGGGCAGCATTATAAGCATTTTTATCAAGCGGAGTGAAGGTATCTATGCAGTAATAACCTGCCCTGACTGCAAGGTCCTTTGGTCGCCGCTCTGGTTTTCGGATGGGAAATACATAAGGATAGACAGGTCTTTTGCTTTCTAATTTTTGACAGACCGCTTTCAAGTATTTCACGAACTCTGCTTCATGGACAGCCAGAATATATTCTTCTGAGAAATGTTTCGGCAATATGCTTTCGAATAAACCTGTTTCGTCAAGAGTATCCTTTATCGCTTTGACACGGACTGGACGTTCAACATATCCCCTGTCATTGACATGATGTATTTCATGAGCATGTGTGCTTACCAGTGTAAATTTCTTCAACAGGCGATTACCCTGAGATAGCGGCGAAGATAAAGGTTCTTTCTTAACAAATTTGAAATCCCTGAAACGCACCGGGTCATCTACTATCGATTCAACAACTCTTTCTACATAATCAGGCTTGAGAATATTACTATATTTTTTAGTTAGAATTGTGCGCACCGCCGCTCTGCACTCGGAACGTTTTAGAGGTTGGCTTCTGTCCAAACCATCAAAAAGTAAATGAGGCGCAGGGTGATTGTCTATTGGAGTCTCATATTCAGTACCAATAATCGGCCTGATGCCATAGCTTTCATAAAATCGTAAACGTTGCCGATTCTCTTTTAAGATTGCCGCATCTTTTACCAAAGCCGGATCATCCGGAAGCGATTCAAGATATATCCCTCTCAGTTTTGAGCTTTGAGCATATTCTCTGATGGCTTCATAGAGAATGGAACCTGTACCGGCTCCGCGGATATTCCGACGGACAGCAATAAAATCAAGCAATCCACTGTTAATATTCGGAAAGACCAGCAAAAGCGCAAAACCGGTTACCTGGCCGACTTGTGATTCGCTAACAAGCAAAACAGTGCTGTAACCATGCGAAAAAGGATTTTCGAGCATGTCAGTAAATTTCTCGGCATATTCAGCAATAGTTGAAAAATTCTGCCTGAAGATTTCCTTAACCTGCGAAATTCGTTCCTGTTCGATTGGAAGCACAATACGATAAATTCTGGATACCCGTATCATCTATAGTCCTTTTCTATTCAAATATTAATTCTTAAAATATTGTTAGATTCTATAGATCAAAAAGGGATGTCGCCGAATCGCAATTTCGTTTAGGACGCAATTTATCCCGTCGCTGTCCTCGCTGAGTATTTGCAGGAGTAATAACTGAAGCTCTTCCACTTGCAAGTTCCCAAACTCCGGGCGTTCCAATCTTCTCTGTTAATTCATCTTCGGCACTTTCAACTCCCGGTTCCGGGTAATTGACAAGCAAGCCTTCAAAATTACGAAGGACAGTGTGCGTAGGACTCATTGAAACAATATAGTTCGGCAAGATTGGTATCTTTCCGCCACCGTGAGGAGCATCGACAACGAAAGTCGGGATAGCAAGACCGCTGATTCGTCCACGCAGGTATTCCATAATCTCTATTCCGGCACGAACTGAAGTACGGAAATGCTCAACGCCCCGAACCAGGTCGCATTGGTACAGATAGTATGGTCGCACTCTCATCTTAACCAGACCACGGCACAACTGCTCGATAATCTGAGGCTGGTCGTTTACACCGCGAAGGAGTACCGACTGGTTACCCAGTGGGATTCCGGCGTCGGCCAGTTTGGCGCAGGCTGCTGCTGATTCCGGTGTCAATTCGTTCGGATGATTAAAATGAGTATTAATCCACAACGGATGATACTTGCGAAGGATTTGTACTAGTTCATCGGTAATACGCATAGGCAATACAACCGGAACGCGAGTACCTATTCGGATAATCTGAACACTTGGTACCGCACGGATAGCCGAAAGAACGGAATCAATTGTCGCATCAGGCATAGTTAGCGGGTCACCGCCGGAAATAATAACATCGCTGATTTCCGGAGTAGCTTTGAGATACTCTACTACCTGAGCAAGTCGTCGCGGGGAAATCGAACTTTCTCTCGTACCGGCGATACGTTTACGTGTACAGTGCCTGCAATACATGGAGCAGGTTGTTGTCGCAATAACCAATGCCCTGTCCTTATAACGGTGAATCAGGCCGGGTACAGGCATATCGACATGCTCTTCAAGCGGATCTTCGCTCAGGCATGGCGGGTCGTGCATTTCCTGAGGATTGGGCACACTCATGCGAAATACCGGATCAGAAAAATCCACCCGTTGAATCAGTGACGCATAATACGGCGTAATAGCCATTGGATATTTGGTAATTACGGCCCCGAGATTCTCACTGTTTGACAGACCTGGCACGTAGTTCGAGAGCTGCTGGAGCGTACGGATTCGATTCCTGATTTGCCATCGCCAGTCATTCCACTGGAGCAAAGTTTTGGGTTTTGTGGTTTGTTCCTGTCGCTCAATCCCCTGGGGATTCTCGACAGTTAGAGATGTGGAGGGCAGTTCTTCCGCCCTCAAAAGATTCGGCGGAGGTTCTGCAGACGACTCTTCATGAAGTTCCATACAAGATGGAACAGAGTTCAGTTGCATAATATAGATTCCTAAAAAAATTTATCTCAATATTTTCTTTGCCCAAAGACACATTGCCCAAAGACAAAACATATTTAATAACTACTCACTTAATCTAAAACTGTTCAACATATTTTATTGCGCTAACATATATTCACTATCGTGATATTAGTCAATATATATTATTCAAAAAAAATAATTTTTTTTACAGGTTAAAGCGACTCAACTATTGTTCCATTTGAATTGGTCGAATTTTAATGTTCCGGAACGAGATTTGGCCGTGGTCGCCCTGAAGAGCGATGTAGCCTGTTTCAGACTTCGTAAACAAAGGCATACTGCCAAATTTGCTTTTGGTGACTCTTGCTTTGAAATCTTCACTACCCAGTACATACTCAAAGTACTTTACTCCGTTTATTATATGTTCGCATTTTTCAGGAGTGATTCTTAGAGTGATTTTGTTCCACTGCCCTACTGGTTTTGTAGCATCCAGGATTTTTCCTGTATTGGGATCAAGTGGCGGCTGGTATAGTCCGTAAAGCCAGCCGCAGCGAATTTTGTCCGCGGCTTTCTCATTATCCTCAAGTTGAAATTCCGGCCCGGTCTGCCATGTGGCGCCTCCCTCATCAGTAACATGGTAAATAATACCGCTGTTCCCTGCTTCAGTAATGTTATATTCGAGTTGAAGCTCGAACCAGTCGTACATATCGTTTGTACACAAATCACCCGCATCATGCGGGTCATCGCAGATAAGTGTACCATCTTTTACCTGCCAGCCCGGCCGCACATCATCTCGCTTGAAACTGTGCCATTCTGAAAGGTCGTTACCGTTAAAGAGAAGCTTCCAGCCGGAATCCTTTTCCTTTTGCGATAAAGTGTTCGGCTTTTCTATATCATTAGTATCAGTTTGGGCATTTACAATGGTTATCGATAATATTGTTGTGATAAGTGCTATTTTAAAGACTATACTTTTCATTTTTACTACCCTTTATCTGTAAGCCAACCAGAGATTATGACCTTTATGTTAATCGAAATAGCTCAAGTCCCATTCATCGAGCCATTTAATCTCGATATTTCCATTATCGTCAAATTTGAAAGGCAGCCATATGTACCTTGAATCCGATAGTCGTCTCGGATTCCAACTATCACCCATATAAATATAGCATCCAGTTTTTCCTGCTACTGGTAAAACGCAAGTACTTTGTGTGCGAAAAGTCAGTTCCGCTCCGTCATCAATACAGGGATTTCCTTTAGATTGCCATGAACCAAAGATATTATCAGACATTGAGATATCTGCAGCATTTGGCGTCCAGCCTGTACAGCCGGACGATATGAGATAATACTTATCCTTATATTTAAATGGTGCCGGAGCTTCTCGATACTTACCAACTAAAACTCTCGACCAGGTTGCATCATCTACAATTGGTTTCAATGGTGCAGTATATTCGTCATTCAGTCTGACCATATAGAGCGTAGCATTATGCTCTGACGCATAGATTACATAAGCAATACCATCATCATCGACGAACAGGTTCATATCTCGATATGTACCGCCAAATTCTTTTTGCCTGTCGGGATCAGGAGCGGGAAAATCGAATTCATATTTTATAGGCCGTAAATAGCTCACAAATTCAAAAGGCCCCATAGGCTTATCACTGGTCGCGATTCCAGCTCTGGCAAAATGATAGCCCTGTTGTTCAATGTGCATCCACAAAACATACTTCTTAGTTTTTGCGTTATAAATAACCTTGGGCCGTTCAATAAATGTATTGGCTTTTATCTCGGCCGCCAAATCATCCTGTCTGAAAGCCGTTCCCTCAAACTTCCAGTTATACAAATCCTTTGAGCTATAACAGCTCACACTTGTCTTTTGGCCTGGTGTTCTATCCTCACCATACCAGTAATAAGCATCATCACGGAGGATTATTCCGCCGCCATGTGCCTGAATTGGCTTGCCGCTTGTATCGAGCCAGAGGTCTCCTGGCCGAAATTTATCCATTTTAGATAGTTCGACTTTCTCTTCCAGAGCCAAAACACAACTGCAAAGAAAAACAATTCCGCTTGAAAAATATATAATTCGTTTCATAAGTTGCTCATCAGTAATATATCAGGGTATTATATTTCCATTAATACCATTATATGCCGCCCAAACACGACGTCAATTTATTATATTTATAAATCCCCAAGTTTGAGGTATCTATTGCTTGACAGGCAAGTTTTATTCGCATATATTGTATAGTTCTTTTGTGCAGATGAACTTGAAGAATTACATTGAGTTTCAATCAGAAGTCGGATAGTTCATAAAAATATATTTTTGTTAAAACATTAGTAATCAGGAGAACCTTAGAATGGCAGAACAAAGGGTGTTTTTTTTCGGCAGCGGTAAGGCCGAAGGTAACGCGACAATGAAAGAGCTACTGGGCGGCAAAGGCGCCAATCTCGCAGAGATGACAATTCTCGGAGTACCTGTTCCCCCAGGCTTTACCATTGCGACCAAAGTTTGTGGTGAATATTATAAATCAGGCGGTAAATGGCCCAAAGGGCTTGAACAGGAAGTAGATAAGAATATAGCAAAGCTCGAAAAAGCTATGGGCATGAAACTTGGTGATCCAGGTAAACCATTGCTGGTCAGTGTTCGAAGCGGTGCCGCAGCATCCATGCCAGGCATGATGGATACTGTTCTTAATCTCGGCCTTAATGATGAAGTGATTGCCGGTATTATAGAAAAAACCGGTAATGCTCGCTTTGCATATGATATTTATCGCCGCTTCATCGATATGTTCGGTGATGTAGTTATGGGTTGCAGCCACGAGTACTTCGAACATGTAATTGATGCCGCAAAGAAAAAAGCCGGCGTCGCAGTTGATAACGAACTTTCAGCAGATCAGCTTAAAGAAGTTGTCGAACAATATAAAGAAGTATATAAGAAGCATGTTGGCCAAATGTTCCCACAGGACGGCAAGAAACAATTAACACATGCAATCAACGCTGTTTTCGGTTCATGGAATTCCGAAAGAGCAATCAAGTATCGTCAGCTCAATAAAATCACAGGCTTGCTCGGAACAGCAGTAAACGTTCAGGCAATGGTTTTCGGAAATATGGGCGAAGATTGCGGCACAGGTGTTTGCTTCACACGTAACCCAAGTACAGGCAAAAAAGAATTCTATGGTGAGTTCCTCATGAATGCACAGGGCGAAGATGTCGTCGCTGGTATCAGAACTCCAATAGAGTTGAAGAAGCTGAACAAGGTTATGCCAAAAGCTTATAGCCAATTGACAAAGCTTATGACCCGCCTTGAGAAACATTACAAAGATATGCAGGATATGGAATTCACAATCCAGAATGAAGTTCTGTATATTCTTCAGACTCGTAACGGCAAGAGAACAGCCGAAGCGGCAGTTAAAGTCGCAGTCGATATGGTCGGCGAAAGACTGATTCCAAAAAAAGAAGCAGTTATGCGTGTTGCTCCAGAACAGCTCGACCATCTGTTACATCCATCTTTTGATCCTAAAGCCAAACGTGATATAATCGCCAAAGGTCTTCCAGCTTCTCCAGGTGCGGCAGTTGGACAAATTGTTTTCAATGCCGAAGCAGCAGAAGAATGGAAGAAAAAAGGTAAAAAAGTTATTCTCGTTAGAATCGAAACCAGCCCGGAAGATATCGGCGGTATGGATGCGGCAGAAGGTATCCTTACAGCACGCGGCGGTATGACCTCACACGCAGCAGTAGTTGCTCGTGGTATGGGTAAATGCTGTGTTGCCGGTGTAAGCGCTTTGGATATCAATTACTCAACAAAGAAACTTACTCTTGGTAAACTTACTCTTAAAGAAGGCGATTGGATTAGTCTTGACGGTTCATTAGGTGAAGTAATGAAAGGTCAGCTTGCTACAGTTGAGCCTACATTAAGCGGCGATTTCGGCAAGTTTATGAAAATCTGCGACCAGGTTAGAAAACTTGGTGTTCGCACAAATGCAGATACACCGGAAGATGCCAAACGAGCAAGAGATTTCGGTGCAGAAGGTATTGGCCTTACAAGAACCGAACATATGTTCTTCGAAGGCGAAAGAATCTGGGCAGTTCGCCAGATGATTTTAGCAGCAGACGATTACGCAGCAATGCTTAAGAAAATCGAAACTGCACAAGACAATAAAGAAGTAAAAGAAATCGAAAAAGAATACGCATCAGCAAGGAAAGATTTCGAAGGTTCATTGAAGACATTGCTTCCATATCAGAGAAGCGATTTCGAAGGTATCTTCACAGCGATGGCTGGTTTGCCTGTAACAATTCGCTTGCTTGATCCTCCTTTGCATGAGTTCTTACCTCAGGACGCAGCAAACCAGGCAGAAATGGCAAAACGTCTTGGTGTAAAACCAGCCGTGGTAAAAGCCAAAGTAGAGCAGTTACACGAATTCAATCCTATGCTTGGACATCGCGGCTGCCGTTTGACAATTACCTATCCCGCAATCGCAAGAATGCAGGCAAGAGCCATCATTGAAGCAGCAATTAATGTCCAGAAGAAGGGCAAAAAAGTCTATCCTGAAATCATGGTTCCGCTCGTTGGTAATGTTGTTGAATTGAAGCTCGTCAAAGATGAGATCGTAGCAGAAGTCAACGCTGTCCTCAAAGAGAAAAAAGCCAAAATGAAATATATGGTCGGAACAATGATTGAAGTTCCAAGAGCAGCTCTTACCGCAGATGAAGTTGCAGTAGAAGCAGAATTCTTCAGCTTCGGTACAAACGACCTGACACAGATGACCATGGGCTTCTCACGCGACGATGCAGGCAAGTTCCTTGGCGAATATGTAAACAAGGGTATTTACGCATCCGACCCATTCCAGCAGCTTGACCAGACAGGTGTTGGCAAACTCGTTGAGATTGGAACGAAACTCGGTCGCAAAACACGCAAAAACCTCAAAGTTGGTATTTGCGGCGAACACGGCGGTGAACCAAGCAGTATCGATTTCTGCCACAGAGTTGGAATGAACTATGTTTCATGTTCACCATTTAGAGTACCTATCGCAAGACTCGCAGCAGCTCAGGCAGCAGTTGTAAATCCATAATTTACGGATATATTAAATAGTTCTACAGTGAAGCGTTCTTCGGGGCGCTTCACTTTTTTTTATGCGCTAAAAAACAACCTATGCAACCGAATGGCGGGACTTTAAGGTTATTAAGAAAAAAGGTCTCCCGTAACCGATATAGAAGTTAACGCTAACTCTAATCGGAAAGGAG
>JAFGPS010000071.1 GCA_016936075.1 Sedimentisphaerales bacterium
CATATTCGAGTATTAATGGAATAGAAGGTCACTAAATGTTATTTCAAACATGGGTATTTCTGCTATTCTTTCTTGTTGTGTACTTGATTTACCTGCTTCTTAAAAGAACCAGAGTAGGTGTGTTATGGCTCCTGATTTCCTCATACTTTTTTTATGGCTGGGCCAATCCTCTATATGTAATTCTGATTTTATATGCAACAACGTTCGACTTTATAATATCAGCACAGATGGAAAAGAGTCCCAGGCGAAAACTATGGCTCACAGTGAGTATAGTAAATAGCCTTGCAATACTGAGTTTTTTCAAATATTTTGGCTTTGTTACTGATAATCTGAATACTCTCTTTGCTTATGTAAACTTCCCTTACAGAATTATGTCACCCGGATTACTCCTTCCTTTCGGTTTATCATTCTACCTGTTTCAATCAATTGGCTATATGATTGATTGCTACAGAGGTGACATAGAAAGAGAAAATAGCTTCGTAAGATACGCGGTTTTCATCGCATTCTTTCCAAGATTGCTTATGGGTCCGATTGAAAGAGCTGGTAATTTCCTGCCGCAGTTACGCAATTTGCCATCTATAACAAAACGTGACGTAGGAGACGGACTTTCGCTTTTTGTAGTTGGATTATTCAAAAAAATCGCCATCGCGGACTACCTTGCGTTGTACGTTGATAAAATTTACAGCAATCCCGGCGACTTCCAGTCCCCTGCCTTACTGCTCGCTACTTTTCTTTTTTGCTGGCAGATTTATTTCGATTTCAGCGGCTATACAGACATGGCGCGAGGCATAGCGAGAATGCTTGGTTTTCGGCTTATGCTGAATTTCAAAAATCCATACCTTGCGACAAGCCTCGGTGATTTCTGGAACAGGTGGCACATAAGTCTTTCGTCATGGTTCAAGGATTACCTTTATATCCCGCTCGGAGGCAATCGTAAAGGCAAGTTCAATACGTATAAAAACATATTTATAACAATGGTACTTTCGGGCCTGTGGCATGGAGCTGCCTGGACGTTTATAATTTGGGGAGCGGTTCATGCGATTGGAAGATTTGCGACACGAGAACTCGAACGAACAGATTTTTATAAAAAACAGGTACCAAAAATATTTAAGCAGGCTCTTGTTTTTACATTAGTTAGTTTCGCGTGGATTTTCTTTAGAGCATCGAACATCAGTGACGCATGGCTTATTATTTCGAAAATATTTACTTCCGGTCTTGCGAATCCTTATTGTCCCCTGCTTGCAATACTCATGATTCTTGCAATATGGATATACCAGTTTATGTATGAATCCAGTTTCAGAAAAATACTGGAAATCAAATATGTAAACGTGATAATGACTATAATGATGATTATGTATTTATTGACATTTTCTTCTTCAAGGGAAAGTTATTTTATATATTTGATATTTTAAATAATATGAATTCGATTGATACAAAAAATACTGAAATATCTTTTAGCTCTAACGGAGTTCGCTTAACCTTTAAGCAATGGATTTTCGCTGCCATTATTTGTATCACAACGATTATTGCTTTGCCTTCAGCCTGGAAGTTAGTTGAGAAATTCGAACCGGGTGACGATTACCGCCAGCCATATCAGCTTGGCAGTGACTATTGGTTCTATGAACGTTATAGCAAAGTCGCATGCATGGAATATGAAACTGTTTTATTAGGCGATTCGGTCATATGGGGACATTACGTTCCGAAGGACAAGACTCTTTCACATTATCTAAATGAGTTGACAAGTGAAAACAAATTTGCAAATTTAGGTGTTGACGGCATGCACCCGGCAGCTCTCGAAGGCCTTGTACGATATTATGGAAAAGCTATACAAAACAAAAATGTCATCCTGCATCTGAATCTTTTATGGTTGAGTTCGCCAAAACATGATTTGCAAACGGAAAAAGAATTCCGTTTTAATCATCCTAAACTCGTTTCTCAATTCAAAACTAAAATCCCTTGTTATACCGCACCGCGATTATCAAGATTTGTAATCGCTTTAGAACGTCCATTCAGTTTTCCGGCGTGGACCTCGCACTTGAATATTTCTTATTTTAATAATACGAACATGCCGACATGGACAATGAATAATCCATATAAAAACCCACTGGACAATTTTAGCCGTAATCTTCCAGATGAAGATACCTATCAAAAAATAGAAGAATCAGAATCATCAGAAAACAAACCTGCCGGCGGAGATTTTCAATGGGTACAGGCTGAAACTTCTTTGCAATGGAAATTCTTCAGAAACACTCTCGAAATTCTTCAAAAGAGGAAAAATGAAATACTTGTTCTAATCGGGCCATTTAACGAGCATATGCTTTCTGGGGAAAGTCTTGATAATTATCTTAAACTTAAAGATGAAATTGAAAAATGGCTCAAACAAAATAATATCTCATATTATTCACCTCAAACTCTACCTGACGAGCAGTATAACGACGCGAGCCATCCTACCGCAGAAGGTTATAACACCCTCGCAAAAGAACTTATTGAGAGCAAGAAACTTGTGAGTACAAGATAGTTTTAGCTTGTATTTACTTCATTACATGTTATTATTGGACATAATAATTGGGTGGGGATAGGAGTGTAAATTATGTCATCAATAAATTTCATACATCAGCCTTTAAGTGAAAGGAACCTGCCATGAAAAGATTTCTATGTTTGTTATTCATCAGTTTAATGATTGTATCTTATGCGATAGCCCAAACCGAACCAGTAAGACTTTCCAGTGATGAAGATCTTGCGAGAATCATGGAACTGCTCGGTGTTAAAGAAAAACGCCAGGGTAAAGACGGCATGAGTCCATCCAATCCGAACTATGCAAACTATGACGAGACAAAAGCTAATCCTTATGCTGATAGTTATCCCGACGTTCTGACTTTGAAAAATGGACAGAAAGTCACCACTGCTGAACAATGGAACAATCAAAGAAGGCCGGAAATCGTTGAGGACTTCGCGAAAGAAGTTTACGGCAGAGTTCCAGACAATGTACCTAAAGTTACATGGCAAGTCACCGGAGAAACCGAAGGCCTCAACGGCGATATTCCAATCAAAACAAAAACTGTTGCAGGTCATGTAGATAATTCATCGTACCCTGCAATTTCCGTTGATATCCAGGTAACAGTGACAACTCCCGCTGACGCTGCCGGTCCCGTACCTGTGATTATCCAGTTTGGCGGCGGATTCGGTGGAGGTATGGGAGGTGGAACAAGAGGCCGTGGTACCCGCGGCGGTGCAACTGCCCCGCGTGGTGGAGCCGCACCTCAACGAGGCAATGCCGGACCAGGTGCAAATTTAGTCACTACCCCGAACCAATTCATGGCTGCTATGACTGACCAACCCAACGCAGGAAGAAGAGGCAGTACAGGTGCTCGAGGTGGTATGATGGGAGGTTTCGGCGGTGGTGGAATGATGGGCGGAGGTGCACGAGGCGGCAACAGCGGACCAAGCTGGCAACAGAGATGTCTCGAAAAAGGCTGGGGCTACGGCACATTAAATCCGGGAAGTATTCAGGCAGACAACGGCTCAGGGCTTACTTCCGGCATAATCGGTCTTTGCAATAAGGGACAACCTCGTGACCTTGACGACTGGGGCGCATTGCGTGCATGGGCATGGGGCGCCGATAGAATGCTCGATTATTTCGAGACAGATTCTGATGTAGATGCAAAACAAGTTGGAATTACAGGCCACTCGCGTTATGGTAAAGCGGCACTTCTCGCTTTGGCCTACAATCCACGTATGGCAATAGCTTACCCGAGTTCTTCAGGAGCCGCTGGTGCAAGTCTCTGGCGACGCAACTGGGGTGAAATCGTGGAAAACGTAGCTGCTGCATCTGAATATCACTGGATGTGCGGCAACTTTGTAAAATACGCCTGCGATGATTATACATGGAACGACATACCAGTCGATTCACACGAATTGGTTGCTTTGTGTGCTCCAAAACCTGTATTCATAAGCGGCGGCGCAGGAGAAGGTGGCGGAATGAGTGACCAATGGGTCGATGCAAAAGGTATGTGGATGGCCGGTAAGATGGCATCTCCAGTTTATGAATTACTCGGCGCAAAAGGTTCCGGCTTCGAGGAATATCCTGGACTGGAAGTTTTGGATACAAAAGGAGAAGTCGGTTTTCGCCAACATTCAGCAGGCCATACAGACGCTCCCAACTGGCCGTTCTTCATTGATTTTGCCAATAAATATCTAAAGGCACCTGAGAAAGACTAACTCTTGGAATTCACCGTATTTGGTAATCCTGTTGTTCAATAAAATAAAGTTATTTGTTGTTCGAGTTTCTTTTCTTTGTCACCTGCCTGACTTTGCTTAAGAATATTCCCATGATAACTATAATAATAATAATCAGCATGAGAATCATGGCGGCGAAAGGACTATAGTCGGCGACTTGTTGATGTACGGTATGTAAAAAGAAAGCCCAGCAGAAAATTGCGATATATGTCGCAATCAGAACGACTGAAAGATTAAGCCAGACAGGTAATGCCATCATAAAACCAATAACACATCCAACTACAGGTCCTGTCATCCAGAACGGGAACCAGACGAACGCAAACAGGCCGATTAAGCCGTACTTTCTAACTTTGTCCTGATGAGTTACAGCAGCTTTTTGTAACTTGTCAAAAAAACGCTTGAGGCTTTTTATAACTAACAAATGCCTCCAACTGAATACGAATAAAGGATAAAATAGAAGCACAAGAATTGTTTCAATGACCATGCAAACAAGAATTATAGTGCTGTGTTTAATGCCGAACGAATACCCATAAGCCATACTCGCGGCTCGTCCGAATAGTATCTCCAATCCCGTAACACCTACCAGATTTTGAACATTTACGGGATCAAATATAAATGCCGCCCCAAGCCATACTGTGTATAATAATGCGAATACTATACCGGCCAGGAAAATTTTACCTTCAGAAGTAGTAAGCAGAGTAATTTTTGATACACTTTGCTGCTTTGAACATTCCTGGATATCCGTAATTTGGTTTTGCTCTGTTTTTTCTTCCCGCTTCTTTAATATTTTATTAAATATATCACTCATATTTATATACTTTTTTACATTATTTGCGTAAAAATGCAATATACAAATATCTCATAATAACCTTAAATTTCCATTTTTTATTAAATTATACTACCTAAAATCATATCATATTTAATATGAAAAGCCCAAATTTACATAAAAAACACGAAAAATCTGCATTTGAAAAAAAAAAGAAAAAAGGCCATTTTCAGGCTAATAACGAGCATTTATTTTGAATATTTTTCAAAAAATACGTAGTTACCACAATAGGCGCAAAGCACCTTTTTTGGTATAATTAATAAGATACTAATTTGATAGTTCCGGACTGTTCGGGCGGAGGCCTGCAGTCCTTTTTTTTACCCATAAATAAAGCACTTAAAGCTCAATTCCACAATTACAATCAAGATTTCAAATATACGGATTTATGTTGCAAGTTTGAATGGTACATATTATATTTAATTCAATCAAAAACGTGACCATGATAATTTAGGTAAAATCCTGATATCATCTTTTTGAGAGGGTTGGAAAATGAACTACAGAAAAAGCGTCTCATACAAATTGGTATTATTACTGTTCTCTATTTTAATTACCCCTGCTTTTGGATTTGAATACGACTTTGGCGATGTAAATGATTTGCATATTCAATGGTCTCAGCCTCCGATAGAAATTGATCCAAATATTAATACACCACCTGTATTTTCAGGATATGGTGAACCCGCTCGTTCAACTCACAATTCCGATTATCGCCGACAATGGCGAATGGACGCAGATGATTTCCATAGCTTAGGTTCCATCCCGGTTACACAAATTCGCTGGTGGGGTTCTTATAAAGGATGGGGAGAGCCTAACATTCCCAATTTACAACCGCAAGCATGGCACATATGTTTCTGGGCTAATCAAGTAGAAGGTTTGGAACCGAACGAAATATATCCCGAGCGAATTGTCTGGGCACAGGAAATACGACCTGAACGAATCAGTTATAAACCATTAGGACTCACTCAACTTCCGGATAAATCTTCAGACATGTGTTATGTTTACGAACTCACTTTGGAACCAAATGAATGGTTTTGTCCGGGCGATTTTACAAGCAATGAAGATATATTCTGGATTAGTATAACAGCGATTTATCCAAGTGACATCGAGCAAATCAATTTGTGGGGTTGGACAACACGACCTCATATATGGGGAAACGGAGCTGTCATGCCTGCAATTATGGGTGATTGGCCGACTTATGACGAACGTTTGTTTCCAGGAAGAATTTACCCGATAGAAAACCTGAATCTATGCGGCCAGAATCAACCTATGGATATGTGCTTCGAGTTAAATACAAACCAGGCATGGATAAAGTGTGACCAGTCTTTTCCTGGTATTCGTACATCGCTTGGATACGTTGAGAATCTATCAATCGCGATTGAACCTAATGAAGGTGAAATATCTTTATTACAGCAAATTACCGATGATTGGATATCCGATAGTAACGAACCTGTAATCGCTATAGGTTGGAACGGTTTCTACGATGGATACGTTTATAATCCTTATGATTGTAATGATATCAACAAGCCCGTAAAACCAGAATATTTTCTTTTAACTATCTGTACTAATAATGAATCAGAAGCAGAAATTGATTTCAATCATCCGGGAGAACTAATTTGGGAATACAAAGCGTACGATTATGATGAAGTATTAATCGGTTATAACAAATATCTTTTCGATGAACCTAATGATTCTGAACCATTGCCGGCTCTTTATTACGAACCAAATGAAACTGTATTCAGATATTCCGTCCGGCTGCCGAGTCAGGAATGTTTTGTCCCTGAAGATGTAAATAATAATTACTGGCTTACTATCACAGCGGTTTATGAAGAACCAGCCAGGGACATTTCCTATCCGTGGGGATGGTTGGATATTGGCAATGTTACGAACAATCCAGCGTTGCAAATTAACTACGCAACGTTACCCGAACCTGAATGGGAGTTACTTACCGATTCAGAGGGACATTTGCATGATATGTCATTTATCCTTTATACTGGAAAAGATCCAAATGTCCCTGAATTATAATCATATTGTATTAAATATTAATCAGCCGATATTTCAGGACGATTTGTTTTTTTACGAGATTCGTTATCTTTCCTGATATATTCCTGAAAACGTTCTTCTGTAACCCAATCCACGTGACTATCAAGGAATAATACATTTCGGCCGCCTTCGTGATTTCCTTTTTTGTCATACGCCAAAACCATCCCCGGTTCATCAGAAGTCGTAAGTCCTGCTCCTCTGTAGATATAAGAATCTTTCTGTCCTGTAGATGGACAAATCAGTCCTTTAGGCGGCATTTCTACTGTAGAGGTAAGTATTTCAAGATTAGGAGGAAGATTGTCATCATTATCATTAGCATAAATGAGTATAGCTTTACCAATTCCACTGAGATTCGTTGCGCAAACCAAACGATATGCCTTGTCCTGCGTTTTCAATATAGATGGTGCAATATACTCATTAATGATAGAATCGAAAATTTTAGAATCAACATTCAAAAGAATCTGGCTATCTCGTTTCTGAGGTGTCATAAGTTTCAGTACCTGACTTATTTGCTCCCTAAATTCCTGCGTATTAGGATTTTGCTCTGCAAACGAGTAAAGATTTTTTATAATCGATAATATTTTATCCGCCTTCTCTGAATTTTGCGATTGAATAGTAACATTCATTGACATTGAAGGAGGGCTATCAAGTCCCAATGCGGCCCATTCAAAATCTCTCATTAATTCTGTGAAATCTATTCTTTCTGTCCCGAATGATATTTGCGGCAGCATTTCTGCCATAATTTTACGCTGGTCCGAACTGGGGAATAATATTGTCTGAAAAGTTGTATCACCACAAGCTTCGAGACCTCTTGATAAGATATCTGATTTTACAGGCTTGATTGTTTTAATACGAGCTATTGTCTGTTCAAGTCCTGCAATGATCAAACCATCATTCGAATACATGTCAAGCGTTCCTATATCAAAATCTTCCATTATATCTAATATTTTTTTAGTTAATCCCGCCTGGTCACTGCCAGCCTGGAAAGCTACAAAAAAATATGGAAAATCATACATACTGAATATTACAAAGCAGTCCTTTGTTCCAAGCTTTTTTAAATCATTGATATGTGCATTTACCTGTTCATCAAAATTATTAAGATCATCAAACATAGCTATTGATCGATTTGAACTATCAGAGCCGGCTTGCTTTTCGAAGATATCTTTTACCTTTTCAACAAAAGCACTAATACTCAGCTTTTCAATATTAACATGAATAACCGCGAATGTCTGGTCATCAATACATGATTTTATTATATCCTCCGGCTTTTTAGATGACTCTGCAGCTAAACTATTGAAGGTAATAAAAATACACATAGTTAAAATTACAGATATTTTCAGAATATTTTTTGTTTTCATTATTAGACTCCTTTATATAAGGACAAGGTATTTATAATAAATAGTTTATTTCTTAAACGACAATTCATAAGCTGGAAGTTTATCGTCATTTTCAGGTATCTTTGGTGCTTCAAGACGAGCGTTGAGTTTATCGACTTTTTTATAAACAAAATTTTTGCCTGTCACTGGATCAACAGGTATCGGAACAATAGTTATATCAGCAAGAGATTCGGGTATCTCTCCAGAATGATTAGCGGCGAACATGCGTATAGCTTCAATCGTTCTTAACATCGCAATATCACGCTCAAGACGTGCCTCCATAAAAGCTATTCGTGACACTGCGGGCATTATCATAAAGAAAACGTTGGTTTTGAATCCGTTATTATTTTGTTGTTTACTTGCGAGTTTTTCAGCCTCATTAAAACGAGATTGAACCTGACTATATGGCAGCTCGAACCATTTATATATATTATCAACAATTTCCATATATTGCTGCTTCTGATAAATCATAACAGCTTGAGCGGCAGGCATTTGCTCTATACGCTCATTAGAAAAGCCTTTACTTTCCAAATGTTTTTTCGCATCATAATAATGTATCATAACGAATCCCGCCGGCATAAGATTATTAAATGGAACCATTTCATCAAACGGGGAGCCTAAGGAATTAAGTTTTATTAAGAATTCTGTAACAAATTTAGTAGCTTGCTCCGGGGTAAGAACCTTATTTTCCAAATCTCGTAATTCTGGGAATTCAAAGAATATTACCTCACGTTCGGTTTGTATTGCTCTTTGCAAACTAACAAAAGGATCAGGTAGAGAAGTTAATGCCCAATAAAAATTCGGAGCGTCAGGTCTTTGTATGAAACTTTCTATCTCATCGAGCATAAGAGCATCGATAGCAATTCCAACCAGACCCTGGATTAAAGTTGGGCCTTCGGCAATACTTCTACCCATATACATACCCTGCTGAAGCAGTTTCATCACTTGCTCGATATTTCCATTAGCTATTTCAAGTTGGATTTTCAATTCTAAAGCGTAAATAATCCTTCTAAATTTTGCTAAATTTGGCATTTGCATTGCAAAGCCTTCTTCAATAGGCATTTCCCACTGGCAATAATTTCGTCGAGTAGCCAGTTCGATTTGATGGAAACAAGCCGAAAAATATGACAATGTCCTCTCAACTTCCATTCTATCCAACTGCTCGAAAGGAATATTTCTCCAGTCACTGATTTTTTCGCTTATATCTATTCCTTCTTCATCCGGGTAAAAACCAGTCGCAGCATAGTAAAACAAAGCCGCGTTACCATTTTTTTGTTCAGAAAATCGCGGCAATAATCTATACGATAAAGCTGGTATCGGCTCAGCGGCCGGTTTCAGTGACAACCTTTTTAATTCGAATATTTTGTCCGAATTTTCATCTGAACCATATACAGAGGAACTTAAAAATAAAGTCCCGGCAACTAAAACTATATAAATTAGAATAATTTTTTTATACATAATAATACTCCATATCAATTTGAGCTTTTCTTACTAATATAAAATTCTATGACGATAACATACTATTCAATAATTCTCTTTGGTTCTTAAACGACTCACTATTTCCGGATGTCTTATGAAATTCCAAAGCATCCCAGCCTTCTTTTAGAAATTTTTCTCTCAGTTTAGGATAAGCCATTGAATCGTACGAATCAGTTTCTGCAGGTTGATATTGTGCATGTACAACCTGTATTGGATTTTGTTCTTTATTGGTTGGGACAATATTTATCTCATTCGAGCCTGTGCGCAACAAAATCGAGCAAAACAAAAATATTGTAAGTGCACCTGAAAGTATTTGCCACGGCCCTTTTGAACCGGCGCTCATGCGGCCTGCTTTGAACATCAACTGGTCACGATTCAGAATATTTGTAATCGGTTTTAATTGACCAAGTGCAGATTCCAGTGCCTTTTCTGACGGTGTCATGTTTTCTTCTTCGTACATGATGAATGCTCCAGTTCTTTCTTTATTAATTCAAGTGCTCTTTTATATTCCTTATGAATCCAGGGGATGGATTTACCTGTTATTTCCGCGATTTCTTTAAGAGACATCTGGCCCCAGATTCGCAACATGACAATTTCACGAAGATTTGCTGCTAATTTTTGCAGAATATTTTGAGCCATTCCCGCGTCAATCAAATCGCTCGAACTCGATTCAAACCATACAGCTTCACTTTCCTGAATTTTCTGATCTGCTTTTTGTTGCTGTTTCAAGCTTCTGACTTTACTGATAGCTCTATTGCGTACAACACGAAACAACCATGCCCTGACATTATCCGGCGATTTTCGTTGTTTTAGTAATCTAATAAACGCATCCTGAACAATATCTTCCGCCTGCGGCTCGGAATGCCATTGCTTTGCATAGAGCATAAGTTCAGCTTCGTAATCTTCGTACCATTTGGCCAATTGGTTTTGACTTATTTCTGTCATATTGTTCTTTCATATATATGACGCAGAAGTCGGAGTATTTTTAATCACTTTTTTTATATTTTATCAAAATATTTGATTATTGGCTATGTGACCTTCACTAATTCATCCCAATTTGTTGTGTAACGGGGAGAGCGTCTTTTGAATTCTACGTGCCATTTTCTATCCATTCCCTCGGCCGCCCACCTTATTGGCACACTTGAGCGAGCATTTATCATATCCACGACTTTCATCAGTCTTCTGGCTTTTTCCCTGTCGGTTCTATCGAAAAGGTTCTGCTGTACCTTATTTTCCGGCACAAGACACAAAAGGATAACGCCGCACTTTTTAAACTGGCATTTTTCGCGATAAATACGCTCAATGCCCGAAGAAGCGGCCCTGATAAGCTCTGTTGTATCGTTTGTAGGAGTATCGAACGCGATTGAGAGTGAATTGAAATATTTATTCTTAATGAACCTGCTCGTAGTTACAAAAACACTCATTATCCCGGCCGCAAGGTTATGCTCCCTCAATTTCTCCCCTGCTCTCGAAGCATATACCGATATCGCTTCCTTCAATTGCTCTATCGATTCTATAGGCGTACCGAACATTCGCGAAACAACTATCGACTGTCTGGCGGGCGGATTGTGTTCCAACTCATAGCAGGGACTATTCTGCAGTTCGTAAACTGTTCTCACTCCAGTGACACCAAATTTCGCTCGAATCCAACTGATATTGGCTTTGCTTAAATCAAGTGCGCTTTTGAAACCAGCCTGTTTCAATTTTATAGCTGACCTGATACCTATACCCCAGATTTTTTCGAGCGGAACCGTATCTAAAACCTGTTCGATATTTTCTGAATTTGTCAAATCCAATACTCCGTTATGTATGCTTGAGTGTTTAGCAAGATAATTCGCAACTTTGGCAAGCGTTTTTGTTTGCGCAATTCCGATTGATACAGGCATACCCGTCCATTTTTTTACTGTCTGCCGAATCCTGCATCCATACTCTTCCAACGTCTGGGTGGCAGCCTCAAGCGCAGCTTGGGGATGGCTTGCCCTGCGATTACCATCCTCATCCTGATAAAAACTATCAGGATGAGGCTGCCACCCGGCAATACCGGCTAAATTCAGAAACGCTTCATCAATAGAATATATCTCTATTTCGGGCGTGTATGCCGCAAGGGTCTCCATAACTCGCGAGGACATATCCGCATAGAGAGTATAGTTCGATGAGAAAACTTCTATGTTGTGCTTCCTGATTAAATTCGCGACTTCAAAAACAGGAACACCCATTCCTATATTCAGTGCTTTCGCTTCATTGGAACGTGCTACGACACAGCCGTCATTGTTCGACAATACTATTACCGACCGGTTTTCGAGTTTGGGATTGAAAACTCGTTCACACGAAACATAAAAATTATTGCAGTCAACAAGTGCAAAGATTTTATTCATAATATATAAAATTTCTAAATTCTAATTTCTAAATCCTAAACAATTCCAAATATTTTAAACTCAAATGTTTTAAACATTTAAATTTTTATTTTGATATTTGTTTAGAATTTAGAATTTGGTGTTTGGGATTTTATTTATAGTTTATGTATGACATTAGTCACTACGCCCCATACTTCAAACTCGTTGTCATTGGTTATCTCATGCGCGAAATAGCTTTCATTTTCAGGCACAAGAGTGATTTTCCCACGTCTAAGCCAGATTCTTTTTACAGTAAGTTCGCCGTCAAGAACCGCGATAATAATATTTTTGTCCCTCGGCTCAATAGAACGGTCCACCACGAGCAGGTCACCATCATGAATACCCGCTCCAATCATGGAATCTCCTGTCACTGTTACAAAAAAAGTCGCTGCCGGATTTTTTACCAGGTGCCTGTTCAAGTCGAGCCTGTCCTGTTCATAATCAGCGGCCGGTGATGGAAAGCCCGCCGATACAGCCGCTTCGAAAAGAGATAAGCTGTTTTCAACGGACAAATCAGGTATATGAGATATTTTTATTCTTGTAACCATATTTCGTGGCATGGGCAGCTTGCCCATGCTCATACAACCCTGTTACAAACTCCACAGTCATGTATGCTCGGGCAGGATGCCCGCGCTACGACGGGTGGCATCCTCAAAGCTGAAGGCTTTGGGGATGGAAGGTATCGAATGAGCCATCCCCAAGCTGCGCTTGAGGCTGCCACCCAATAAACATTCAGTTTGTGCTATTATTTCAAAGCAATTTTTTCCAACTGAGGATATTCACGTAAAAGACCTTGCGGGACAGGCTGTTTCTGTCCTGTAATCAGGCATCGCAATTCAAGAGCGTTGGCAAGTTCGGCACCGCGATAGTGATTATTCGTAATTACAGTAAGAGTCTGAAACGCCTTGGCAAGCTCGTTTACGCGCAGTTTGATTTGTGACAACTCTTTTTCGTTGTAATAATAATTGTATGTCTCGTCTCTGCCAGCCTTGCTGAACCACTTGGCCGCGTTTCTGCCGTGCATTCTGAAATAGCCGCTCGTACCTATTGTGCAATGCTGCATATCAAACGAGTTCCACGTTGTAGGATAATCAAGATTGCAAACGGACACACGCAGACTGTCTAAAAATTCCAACGCATCAGGAGTTTGCCATGACTTGTGCCGTACCTCAAGAGCAAGATTAAAAGCATTTGAGAACATCTCGACTATTTTTGATAAATGTGTACGGTGCAAATCAGTATCATCGAAATCATATTTGAACTGTGCAAGAAGATGTTTTAATTTGCCCGCTTCGAGAAAAGGTTCGAAACCTTTGTAAAATTGTTTTACCATGTCACTATCAAGTTTTCCTTCGTGAGTAAAATCTTTATGTAACTTGGCGGTAAAAAAGAAATCACTTTTTTCCGAAGTTCTTTCGAGCCATGTTTTGGTAGTTTTCTCAAAAGGCGGACGATAAAAAGTACTGTTAATTTCCGCACAGTCAACGAACCTGCTAACAAACTCAAGCTGGTCAATTTTAGAATTGGTATAGACAATCCCCTTCCAGTCTGGATACGACCAGCCGGCGATACCTATATAAATTTTGCCTGTATCGTTTTGCACGTTCATAATTTTCTGAAACAGCCCGTGACTCTTCCTACTATTTGAACATCTTCATTTATATTCTTTATATAAATAGTTTTGTATCCACCGGCTTTATTCGCCGGTTCGAGAGCGATTCTGTTTTTATGAATATAAACTTTTTTTACGGTTGCTTCATCGTTTATCAATACAACACCTATCTGGCCGTTGGGAATTTCAGAATCTTTTCTTACAACAACGAAGTCACCGTCCATAATCCCCTCGTCTATCATGCTATCGCCTGCAACCTTCAGGATAAAAGAATCACTCGTCCGGCCAAACGTTTGGCCTACATCGATATACTCCTGTATATTTTCCTGAGCCAATATAGGCAGTCCCGCCGCGACTCTTCCAATTACAGGAAGATATCCAGACTTTTTCGTCTGGTCGAGATATTCCTTCGATAGTTTCAATCCGCGATGAATAGACGAATCATCCAGGTAGCCTTTTTTCTTCAGGTAGCTAACCAACTGATATACGGAATTCTGAGCCAGTCCGAAATGGGCAGCAATTTCTCTCTGGCTCGGAGAGTCGTTTTCCTCGAGTCGGGATTCGATATATTTAAGAATTTCCTGCTGTTTTTCGGTCAAAGGCTTCATAAATATAGTATATTGTCAATTGACCATACAGCACAAGAAGAAAATTTCGTTTTTTTCCATCTCTACGAATATTTTTTTAATTTTCTTGTAAAAAGAGCCTTCGCTGTATAAAAAAGGAGCTTTGGATTCTTATTTTTACAATTTAATTTTTACATAGGATGATTTTCAATGTCAGAAGTTAAAAATATCGCGAAAATCGAGGTTGAGTTGATAGCAATTACTCCCAATTCGGAAAAAGTAATTGAAGAGGCCGGACGTACATGCTACTTGAGTTTCGACAAAATCGGAGCAAATTCGGCGGAAGATTTTATTCGCAGACTGGTAAAGCTTGGCCACGAATCCCCTCTCGAACACGCTTATGCTACTTTCAGAATTAAAAACTGTTCGCGTGCAATGACGCACCAGCTTGTTCGCCATAGACTCATGGCAGTCTCGCAGCAATCGCAAAGATATGTCAACGAAGAACAATTCGAATATGTAATCCCAGAAACTATACCCGAGGAATTTATTGACGACTATTGCAATGACATGGACACTATTCATAAAATGTATGCAAAGTGGCGGCAGCGTGGTCTGAAAAAAGAAGATGCCCGCTTTGTTCTTCCAAACGCATGCACAAGCGAGATAGTAGTTTCCGCGAACTTCAGGGAGTGGAGACATATCCTGCAAATCAGAATGTCCAAAAAAGCTCAGTGGGAAATTCGAAAAGCATGTGCGATGATTTATGAGATACTAAAAGAAAACGCACCAAATTGTTTCGACGACATCAAAGAAATGGATTGATTATGATAAGTTCAGAACAGTTTAAAGAAATACTTTCGAAAAAAGTTCTTATAGGTGACGGCGCGATGGGGACAATGCTGTATCAGCAAGGCGTATTCCTCAATAGCTGCTTCGAGGAAGTCAACCTGAATAGTCCCGAACTCGTTAAAAATATTCACAAAAAATATATCGAAGCAGGTGCCGATTTTATCGAGACAAATACATTCGGCGCCAATAGCTTCAAGCTCGCCAAGTTCGGCCTGCAGGATAAAGTCGAGCAGGTTAATACAGCAGCGGCTGAACTTGCACGTCAATGCGCAGGTTCAGATTGTTTAGTCGCAGGTTCCATCGGGCCGATTGGATGGCAATTATCGCAATATAGCGAAGATAAAATTTTCGAGGCTCATAAAATATTTTACGAGCAAGCCAGCGCATTAATAAACGCAGGCGTGGATTTTATTATTCTCGAAACGTTCCAGAATGCGCAGGAAATATGCGTTGCGATTGACACTATCTTAAGCAAATTCGATATCGCGATAGCGGCTCACATGACTGTAGATCATGGCGACGAAACAATTTACGGCGAACCTATAACATCTGCTCTTGAGCCGGTCTGCAATCGGAATATCGCAGCATTAGGTCTGAATTGCTCGATAGGTCCCTCAGATATGCTTTCAAGCATGGAGAAGATAAGGCAAATTACGGACATGCCGCTTTCTGTACTTCCTAATGCAGGTATGCCCAGGCAGGTCGAAGGCAGAATGTTATATATGTCAACACCTGAATACATGGCTGAATATGCAAAGCGATTTTTTGAGAAAGGCGCACGCATAATAGGCGGCTGCTGCGGCACAACGCCGGACCATATAAGGGAAATGGTCAGAGCGGTACGAGCTCTCGACAAAGCGGAAATAAAAACTAAGAGCAGAGAAGTAATTACGATTACCGAGCCGCAAAGAGAAAAAGAATTACCACCAGCAATTCCTTTATCGGAAAAATCAAAACTCGGACAGAAAATCGCAACCGGTCAAAAAGTATTCACAATCGAATTGACTTCACCAAAAGGAATCAATATTCAGTCAACGATTGAAAAAGCACAAATATGCGCAGACGCTGGAATAGACGCAATTAATGTCCCTGACGGCCCAAGAGCAAGCTCGCGTTTGTCACCGATGGTAACTTGTGTGAAAATTCAGGAACATTGTAACATAGAGACTATCCTGCATTTTTGCTGCCGTGACAGAAATTTAATCGGGATGCAGTCCGACCTGCTCGGCGCTTCTGTTATGGATTTGCGAAATATACTTGTTATCACAGGCGACCCGCCAAAACTCGGCCAGTACCCGGACGCTACAGGCGTTTTCGATATGGATTCAATTGCGCTTACTTCCGTATTGAGAAATCTTAATAGCGGCATTGATATCGGCGGCAATGATTTATCTTCGCAATTGGCGTTAACAATCGGCGTAGGCGCAAATCCCGTCGCCGCTGAAATGGACAGAGAAATCGAAAGATTCAAACGCAAGGTCGAAGCAGGCGCAGAATACGCAATTACTCAGCCCGTTTTCGATATTGATATGCTTTTGAATTTTCTTGCAAAAACCGAATCATTCCATATACCGATTATCGCCGGGATATGGCCGTTCACAAGTTACAAAAACGCCGAGTTCATGGCGAATGAAGTACCTGGAGTTGTAGTACCAGAAACATTGCTCGAAAGAATGTCCGCGGCGAAAACAAAAGAACAGGGAACAAAAATCGGAATAGAAATCGCAAGCGAGATGATTGAGAAACTCGAAAATATAGTTCAGGGCTTCGCGATAAGCGCCCCGTTCGGAAATGTTAAGACCACACTGACTGTATTAGGAAAAGATTAAAAACATTGAATCAATAAAAAAACCAGGGTGTGCTGTGCACACCTTTTTTTATGCTGGTATGCACAGCACACCCTACTTTATAGGGAAAATACTTTTTTTGAATAAAATCTCACCTAATGCGTATATAGCATTGAAAACGAAATGTTATAAGGGATAATATAGGCTATGAAAAAAAAGAAATACATATTATTTATTATACCTGTAATTATTATTATAACGATAGTTACTCTTTTTATCATTGCGAAAAAAAGGTCGGAGTTTTTATTTTGCAGTCCTTCCATACCAAGAAGAGACAGTCTTTCTGCCTGGCAAGAGACATTAATTTCAAAACCTTTAACTACGGAATTAGACAATGAGTTCTTCGATAAAATTAAAGTATCAATAGATGCAAATATTATTTCTATCGAATACCCTTCTCTCATTTCGCAGGAAGTTTCGTTTCCTTTCGAAATGAGAGAAATGACACATGGTCAATCCCTTGAGATCGATGGAGGCATACTTGAAGTTTTCGGTACCGGCGTAGCATATTGCGACGCAAACCATGTTACAAACACAAAAGTCCCATATCAATTTTTCGATTGTAACCTGCAACCCGAAAAACCGGAAATCATCGATGAGTTATGGCAATTTCAGACTTATGAGAATGATTCACAATTCAGATACAGACCGTTTCCATTTTTCCAGTTCGGATTCAGATACAAGGGAATAGAAGATGTAATGTTTAATGGAATAAAAGTTTTCGATGCTCGAACACATAAATTTATAACCTATGGATACAGTACAACCGGCCATAATTTGGAGGATTGGGACTACCTTAATTACAAAATAAATATGCCAATATGGCACCAAACCCCAATTGATTTTGTACTGGATGTATCATTTGGTCCATCCGAAGTCTTCGAATTCCCAGCTCAAGTAGGTGAAGGTTTTACAAGAGGAGGCTTCGAATGCCGTATTATGAGTATTATTGAAGATATTGATACATCGAGTCATAGCTCTTCATCTGACGGCGAGAAAACTATTACAAAATATTATAAATCCAACCTTTATAACAAAGGAAATTTGTTTATCTTTGCATGCCGGCCAACAGCAAATCAAATGCCTGTAACATTCCGTTTTCTTGATAAAGACGGCCAAATACTTTCCAATAGCGGAGGTTTTTCATGTTCTTTTTTTACTCAAGAAGTTATCACAAAACAACCTTTGGAAAAAATAGCGAAGATCCAGGCACAATATCTTACTAATCGGTATCGTGTCATAGTTCATTTGCCGTACATTCCCGGTTTGCCGGAACAAAACAAAAATATTAAGAATCTTTTTGATATGCACATTCCATATGTAAAGCTTTATGATTATAATCAGATAAACGATTTTTTAAGAAATGTATTACAATTAAACAATTCACATACTATCGGAGTAATACCATCCCAAAACTCACAAGCAAATACATTTCCTATGGTATTTAAAAATGTAAAGGTCCGTGATATTGCCGAACTATACACGATAGGAGGCAGTGTAAAAGCAGACGTAGAAAACGACACCCTCGAAATAAAATACCCCATGCCGCTGTTGACCAAACTGAAAATGCTATTTTTAAAAATGCGAAATAATGATAATGAATAATTAATTCGTAGAAAACACTCAAAGATAAACTTAGGTGGAAGTTAATATTCTTTTTCTGGATTCCGCAACAAGTGCGGAATGACAATCGTGTGTTTTTTTATGAATACTTACAAAAATAATAGTTTCTACCAATAGTTGTAAATCTAATAATAACAAGGTATTATATTGATATGAAAGAATCCAAGAAACAAACTGCCAG
>JAFGPS010000072.1 GCA_016936075.1 Sedimentisphaerales bacterium
GACGAAAGTGATTCTGTGGAACATCTGACTTCGTTCCCAGGGAACTACGCCGTGACAAGAAGCCAGTTTACGCAAGAATACAGAATACAGGACACAGAAAACAGCATAGAAAATAACGAAGATTGCTGCGCTGGCTTACAGTCGCCTTGCAATGACATGGAAAACGAAAATGATTTGAAAAAACAAAGCCAATTTTTCAAAACACAAACTGGAAATTCATAAAAAAAGAGTGACTTATAAATAAGCCACTCTTTAGTTTGTTAAGTGTTACTTCGAACTATTCAGGTTTTATTCTCCTGATTCTGGTTCGACTGTAATTGTAACTGTCATGTATGACAACGATTTGTTGTCGCTGGCTATGAAGGTGATTTTGTATTCGCCTTCCTGTTCTGGTGTCCATGTCAATTCCTGGGCATCAAAAACTGCACCGTCAGGTAAGCCTGCGGCCAGATATTCCAAATCATCGCCATCTGTATCGGTTGCTGATACACTGAAGTTGACCAGTACACCTGCGGTAGCGTTTACGTCATCGACAACATCGAATTGCGGTACGACATTATTCGAATCGTCTTGCCAGTTACCATCGAAGAATGCAAGGTCGTTAGTATCGATAATAACATCAAGATTCAGGTCTGCTTTAATTGGTGCGATATTTGAATTCCATTCACCAATGATTTGCGAAGCATCCATGAATGTTATCAAGCCGTTGTTATCGAGGTCTCTTATGTCACCTGAATCCGATGAAGATAAACTTGCCTGTGTTGAGCCGCCGTATGCACCCATGTTTAATAATTTGCCATGCGGCCATAACTCGTCACCACAGCTTGCGTTCGGATCAGCGGCGTCGATACATGGGCTTGAAACTTCATCTTTCATCCAGCATGAAATCATTACGTTCGGGTCAGATTCGGAAGGATACGATGGAATCCATCTGCCTGCTATAGAGAGCAGGTGATAGTCACCAGCTAAGCATGTGTCATCTGACGTATCTTCAGGTGTGCCATTTGCATCCCAGAAACCTGTTTCTGCAAAGCATGGATCCTGATCAATGTTACCTGTTCCGTCCCAGCCGCCCTGAACATCGGAGTATGAAGCTTTCGCGGAAGAGCCTTGTATCTGAATGTTGTCACTACTGCTGTTATAGAAGATAATAGAGTTATTAATTTTTGCCATATTGCCAACTACACCTTGCTGACCATTTGCGGCGATTGTGCAATTACTTATTGTTGGTATTTTAACTTGAATACCATACAAGCGGTTTGCTGCTATGACGGAATTGCTGATTGAAGGCATGCTTAACGCAGAACCGCTTGGTACACCAATGCCGCTTCCATTGTTGCAGAGAATTTGACAGAATGATATATTCGGGCTTGCGTTGTTTCGTAACTCAATACCGTAATCTTCATTGTCTATAATTACGCATTTAGAAATGGTCGGAGATGTTTTATCACAGGATATTCCTATGGTTGCACCGGTAATTGTTAAGCCTGTAAGCACGCCTGCGTTTTCGTTATTGGCGAAAGTCACTGCCTTGCTGCTTCCTTTAATAATTGTGGAAGCGACTATTGCGGAATTATTAGGATCAGATGAACTTATCGTAATGTTTTTACCTGATAAGTCGATGTCCCCTTCATAAGTTCCTGGGCTTAAAATAATATAATCATTGTCAGAAGCTGCATTGATAGCATCTTGCATATAGTCATATTTTTCATCACGAGTTACATTATGAATAGGACCGTTTTCTGATGCGTAAGTAGAAGCGGCTATCAGTTCGATTCCGTTGCCTATACCTAAATTGCGTGTATATTGTTTATCAATAGGATTGTTCCAGTGTTCGTGAACTCCAAGGCTTTGAGTTATACCTCCATCGTGAGCGGGATCATAAATAGTTCCCGATGGTGGATTGTAAGCAAGTGCAGCTTCGTGGAGATAATCTTCTGTACCGGAATATTGAGGATATCCATTTATTGTGCCTACTGCATCGTCCCATTCATTATATAGAAAATCAAATGCCACTGAGTCGGCAGCGACCTGGTCCTGTGAAAGAAAAATACTGTTGGGCCAGTTTCCGTTAAACGGTTCCATCTCCCATCGTATTGGTTGAGAATCCCAGCTTCGACCACCGTACAATCCATCAATTAAAACCAGTAGAGTTTTACCACCGAGTTTTGGATGACCCATCAAATCGACATTGGCACGATAGTGTCCCATCCCTGGTGTAGCTTCTCCAGAACCATCTGAGTCAGCCGGTCTTGTACTATGCTCATCGTAATAACCGGCAGCATTTGGTGCTCTCATTAATGAGCCGTAATGATTTTTACCTGCTAATGTAACTCCTGCACTGTTATGACTTTTCAGAACCGGGAAATTAATGAAATAATCTGCCTGAGCAAAGTAATCCGGGATATAGTCCTGTTTGGTCACACCAACCCAGCGAGATGGATCGGGATCACTGAAATAAAAAGGTGCACTGTGATCATAAGAAAATTGCGTTCTTCCAGTTTGATTGCTGCCACTCTTGACCATGAAAACAACACCGGGACATTCGTCATGAACCATATTATACCAGTGATCGACCAAGGAATTCTGCGGGTCACCGATGCATATATCTTCCGGTGCTACGCCGGCTTTTTCGATCAACTGCTTAAGTAGTGCAATGGTGAGCTGTGGAGCGTTTTCAATTCGACTTGCGTTTCTACCGCTAAGATTCAAAACTCCATTGGTTTTGATTGCAATCTTTTGACCCGGCTGGTAACCAATATCACCTCTTCCCATCTGTTTGTTGAAGTTATGAAATATTGCATCCCATGCTTCAGAATCTGAGTTTGTACCTGCAAGAGTTCGCAATGACTTGGATAACATTGCACTCACTATCTGTGGATTGGTACATGTATCCGTATACCAATATGGTTGGGAAGTATCGTCATTACTTCCGGGCCATGTAGCGGCGGCGGGGTCGTGTACCCAAACTACTCGACCTGGATTTACGCCTCTACCTATTCCAAGTGGTTGATTAGGTATAGGATTATCTGCTTTAATTAAAACTATACTACCTGTATCAGTTGCGAAAATCATCCATACAAACATTACACCAGCTACCAGGCAGAATACCGCAGCGATGTATCTTGCACGTGCAAATAAATGAGATGCCCGTCGGTAAGCCAATGCTGAACCTGCAAGACCAATAAGCCAAACAACAAAAGCGGAGGCTAATGGAAAAGCCGCTTGCTGACATGGATATGTCGCTCGTGAGGGCTTCGGAATGACACGAATTAAAAACCATATTAGTGATAATAGTCCTAATAAAGGTAGTATGGGAAACAGCAAAATACTGAATTTGCTTTTCTTTGAGCAAGATTGAGATGAGTGTACATCAGTTTTAGAACTTTTGGATTTTTGAAGAATTGACAAAAAATTCTTTCCTTTTTTCAACGACATTTTTCCGAGCCTCCAACATCAAATAATTTTCGTTTTTCCCAAATGGGATAATCATAATATATAATACGTGTATATGCTGAAAAGTTCAAGCTTTTTTTTGTATATTTCGTTGTTTTGTTTTTTTTAATAATAAAGGTAATACAGTAGTCGAAGAAGGTTTGTTTTGTTAATTTTTTGTTAATTAGCATTAGATACCAGATTTAAATCCTCATTTTCGGTGATAGAATCAGTTATTTGGTTGTCATCGAGATTTGTATTATCAATAATATTAAGAATAGTCGAAAGGTCATCAGCCTTGATTTCGCCGTCGAGATTTATGTCCCCGAGCAGATATTCATCTGAAGATTTCAGGCTGTTTAGGGAATTATTGAACATAATATCGAAATCTTTCATATTGACGGAGCCATCAGCATTGAGGTCATACCAGAAATTACTATCTCTGTTCTGATCATAAGTTACGTTCCATGCAAGGCCGTAACGTTGAGTATTGTCGAGATTATCGTTATTAATATTATTGATAGACAACACCATCTCGTAATTCATGACATTTGGATCAGCCTTTACATAAATATGTTCTACATTATCTATTGTACTATCGCTGTAATCAAGCAAGTAGGTATTTTCTGGGTCATTACTATCGACTGCCCATATTTCAAGTCGTAGGTCACTGTTTTTCTCAGGCAAAGGATTGAAAGGATGTGTTTTCTCATAATGCCTGTTCCAGCATAAAGTTACTGTAATATATTTGTCGGTGGGATCATCAATTTCTATTTGATAAATATTGGATGTAATTATTTTATTATCGAGTTGATTGAGATCCCAGCCTTTTACTGCGACTTCACCTGGTTTTTTGCGTCCTGCTATCAGATTGTTATATGCACCGAGAGTATTGAGCATACCTGCGCCCTGGATGTAATCCAGAGGTGTGGAATGGTCGTCTTTTGTAGAAAGCTTTCCTTTGTGCCAGAAGGGCAGTTTTATTGCAGAGTTGAGCAGGAGAGCTTTTATGACACAATTGCCGCCATATGGAGAAATAGCCATACTCAGGTCCGATTCTTGTTTTGCTTTTTGTATTAGTAAGCCAGCCGCTCCAGCTACAATCGGTGTGGAAAAGCTGGACCAGTTACCTGTTGCCTCATATTTGTTCGGTTCTGAAATATCAGCGACCAGACAATTACCGGGTGCGACAATATCAGGTTTGCAGCGTTCGTCAATTGTTGGTCCGGTACTTGAATTTTCAGGATATGCCAGTGCGAAAGTAGCAAGTTGAATAAGCAAATCATCAGTATTGAGTGAATTGATTACACCTACTCCAATCGCGTTCGAACCTGCTCCAGGATAGAGAACCGGGTCGTTAACTTTGGTTCCATTACCTATTCCAGCTACAACTACTATACCGTAGCGTTCAGCCAAAGATTCGATCCCTCTTGTCCACCAGCGGTCAAACTGGTCTCCTAATGATGCTGTAATAATATCTGCGTCGGGAGGAATATTTAAGGATATATTGTTTTTTATAAAATGCTGGAATTCAAATATCTCAGCTTGTGCTTTTGGTACAACGCCCTGGTAGTAGAATCGTCCGACTATAGGATGATATGCGTATTGGTCCTCTCCGAAGAGTATAGAGCAAACAGATGTCGCATGAGGAGAAACGCCGTATGGAAGCTTGTTATCCTGGTAAAAAGTAAACTGGCTCGAAGAGAAGCAATTGTGATTTACAGCAGGTCGATAGTCATTTTGAGATGTATCGCTGATAGAGTTAAAGTTGCGGCAGATAACAGCATATTTGACTCCTTCGCCATCAAGGGAATTATCCAGGGCCCTCAAGTCATAGATCCCTGTTGGACCAAAGGCCATCGGCTGAAGCAGAAGCTCTTCCGGAGTATCCATTTCCTGCGCCGAAATACCCGAAGGATTCAATAATGTTATCAACAGCACAAAAGCAACTAAAACTAACTTTTTAGCAAGAGTTCTCAAATATTTCTCCACCCCTGAGTTGGCGCTAAATCACATCGAAATAAACTGCTCTTAGCTGCCAATCTCCATTAATCAAATATTTATCTCCAAGTTATTAGTGTATATTACTATAAAACAAGACTTTTTTCAAGTAAAATCTTTTTGGTACCGGTAATAACGCATTATTGAGTGAAAGAATGTAGATTATTTGAAGTTTTCAGCAAAGCTTGTACTTATTAAGCGGGAGATAAATAGCTTTTATTATTATAAATTAAGTTTTGGTTTGTATAAAACATGCCAAATAATATTGACAATTCTTTAAGCTACTTTTAGCTTACCTCAATAAAGAAAGAATGAAAAAATGCTTCTGTAAAAAATTAAAGGGCATGTATATGTATAGAGGAATTATCGCAATAGCGACTTTTATCATAGCACTTCTAGCATGGAATTATGTGTTGATCGGCCCTCGACTTTTTTCTATAGAGACAAGAATGTAATTTTTAAAATCATCAATTAGAAATGAATATCGTGTGTTTTGATTAGAAGCCCTGTTTTCCAAAGGACCACCTGGCGATGATTTCCTGATTTGGGCCTATTGATATTCGTTTAAGGTTTTCCGACATAACCAAAGCTTTCCCAATATCAAACAAAGAAATCTTAACGGTCAATAAAGCATCAAATGGAGGAAACACAGTTGACGCCGGCAGTTTTATCGAATATGCATTGACATCTAATAAACCCGGGCCATAAACAATAGCTTCAGTTTTAGTACAATTAATAAGAGGCTCAGATTTGCCGCCGGAAGAATCGTTTAGCGCTTTTAGAACAATCTTTTCTGACTCACCAAATTCAATAGTGTCTATCCTGGCATTTAATTCACAACGATGAGCGGGAATAGCTAAAGTCTGAAACTGGTATGGATAAAGATAAAGATGCGCAGTAATCCTGGCTTCAAAATCCTGTTCGTTTCGTGGCAAAACAATAATACTCGCACCAAGGAACTCAACTTTAGGTAACTGGCTCATCGGAACAAGAATTCGTATCAAATCAGACCTTCGGGCGCTCCTTGTATGGCAGCCTTCTCGCCAGGGCACTTCTAATTCAACCGACCCGGCGTCGGCATGTCCGAAAGCCTTGTTCTTTATAACGAAGGGAATTCTGTCGCCGGAAAATAAAAGTGCTACGAGCGTTTTGCCATTTATCTGAACATTCAAGTCTGTCACTTCAGGATGAATTTCTTTGAAATAATGCCAGACCTGCGGCAGCCAGTTTGCGAGTTCCTTTTTATCCGCACCGATTATACCTTCCTTCTCATCCAGGCCGATAATCCAGAGAACATTTTCACCCCTGTTGGCATTAACGTGACCAGCGATTTCGCGAGCGGCTTTATATGTATCAATCCAGGTTCGCTTCAATTCAACCCGGCTGTCTTCATTGGGCTGATTATTAGCAACCTGGTCAACTATTTGAAAAACCCATGCTTCTATTTCACTTGTTTTCATGATGAATTTTCTAATAACACCTAAAAATGTCCAGGTATATCCATTACCTCAATTTTGCTGCTTATATATTACATTATCGTCAAATCCTTTGCAAGGGGAGGGCTTTTGGGTGTCGCAATCAATTTTAGGGATTACCAATATCGACTTCATATTTAAATATTCCAGGTTTACCAGTGCCCTTTATAATCCAGTCTTTAGGAACATTTGGTTTCGTTCTTTTATCAGGATAAATTATATACCCCCACTGAATATAACTAATTCCGCCCGTCGATATGATGATGTTAACCATATCTGGTCCAGCAAAAACAAATCTCGGATGAAGATTTTTAATAGATTCTGGCCAGTCGTTTACATCTCGAATAGGGCCTGGCTCATCTGTCAATAACGAATTGCAGTCTTCTAAAAGCTTTGATGAATTATTTATCTTTGGCCAGGAAGGCCCAACAATTTTTTTTACTGTAAACAAAAACGTAAATATTACTAAACAAAAAACAATAATATATTTAATTACAATTTTTTTAATAGAACCTTTTTTTGATAGCATATCTACTTTCTCAAAAAAACTATAAGTATTTTATAAATACAATTTCTTCCATGGAAAAAGGTTCCTGACACAATAGTGTTCGGCACTAAAATTGCTTATTAAAATTATTTTAATATATTTCCCATTTTAACTTGCGCGATGCTTTACACTATGTTTTAATAGCGTTCATGGGTA
>JAFGPS010000073.1 GCA_016936075.1 Sedimentisphaerales bacterium
AAGCAAATGCTCGAGTATTTTCGAATATTCAAAATCACGCCGAATCGCAATTCCAAGAAGAAGACTCATATCACCTTCTTTCGCCTGATCCTGTGCTCTTATATGACTATTATAATGCAGATCGAAAACATCATCTGCCATCGATTCGATTACGGCATTCTGAAAAACTTCAGCACGTTTTAGCCGCCATGAAAGATTCACAATTCGCTCGGCGAGCATAAGTTCCATCGCTCCCACCGGCGATAAATCCGAAATCATATCATCGTGGAAAAGATTATACTCATCCTGACTCTCGCTTCTGATAACATTTTTGCACGAACACAATCCGTGTTTAGTCGCGTTTTGCGATACGGTTTCTTTCCCTTCTTCTGTCCGCGGGCCGGTAGATTTTTGTGCATTTTGACGATTGGCTTTGATTTGCGCTTGTGTTGCCATAATTTTCCCCTTTCTTTTTTTGGCCACAGAGGATTTTATTAATAAATATTTTTTCTCTGTGACTGACAATTTCTATTAACTTTCAAAAAAAACATAGTCCCCCCCTAAATAGGCGCCGTGTTACGTTTTTGATTGAAAATTGAGCCAAAAATGAGGGTAGTGACATAGACCCCAAATCGCTAAGTCCATACGCGGCCTGCAATAAAAAACATTTTATTTTTTTCTAAATTTCGCTGTGGGGCGCTACAATTTTAAACGAAAAGAATGCTAAAAATGAGGCCTGCCCTGAGTCCGCCAGTGGCGGATCGAAGGGGTGGAAAAAAGTTAAAAGTGAACGAAAATGAGCTAAAGTGTCTAAAATTGAATACAAAGGAAGGCTTTTTTGAACTTGACATTGAACATCTGTTTCTTTTATAATTATAAATTAGCAGACATTGAAGGAGCATCTTGTCATATTAATTCGTTTCGTTCTTTGAGGAAATTAGAATAACAGGTATTCGTTCTTATATATGATTGGTTATAAAAGGAGGATTGAAAATGACTATTTCGAGAATTTTACGAATCAGAAAAAATTGGCTTATCTTACTTTTTGTTTTATTCACTCTTGTTGTCCATGCTAATGCAAACACAAGTATTTATATTTTCGAGCCAAACCAAAGTAATATAGTTCAGACAGGCGGAATTGCCGGCGTTCACAATACATATTCGGTAACAGGAAGTTTCTGCCTTGAAATCGATCCAAACGCAGGTATAGCTGCATTCATTTATGCCTTTGGCAACGCAGTTGATATTAATTCACCAGAAAGTGAACTGGATCCAAATGAGGTTTTTAAAATGACTTCATTAGCCGGAACGGTTATTGATAGTAACACAATATACTTCTCTGGTATGGCAACTGACGATAGCGAAATTCTAATCACAGTAAACATGCATAACAACTATGCCCAATTAACAGGCCAGACAACTCCCCCTCCCGGCAGTGCCGACTTTTATATCTATCAAATAGACGCAGTCGCAAAACGTAAATACAGCGGCGGAACAGGAGAAGAAAACAATCCGTTCAAAATCGCCACAGCAGAAGATCTTATTACTCTTGGCGAGACACCAGATGACTACGACTTTTATAACTATAACGACTTTCACTTTATCCTGACAGCCAATATCGACCTGGATCCAAACCTTCCGGGACGAAGGGTTTTCGATAAAGCCATAATTGCTCCGGAAGATGATTCAGGCCGAGGTAGTGGAAACGGGATTCCTTTTTCAGGTATTTTTGACGGCAATGGTCATACAATCTCGAACATAACAATCGAGGGCGGTTCTTATCTGGGCTTGTTCGGTTGCCTGGATAGTTCGGCAGAAATAATGGACTTGGGTCTGGTAGATGTAAACATAGTGGGATACGGTAGTGCTGGATGTGTTGGCAGCCTGGCTGGAAGCAATGGTTATATATATTCTATGGGCTCTGAAGATGGCGGTATTATATCTCGCTGCTACAGTACTGGTTATGTTTGGGGAATTTCTTCTTCTGTTGGGGGTCTGGTTGGTCAGAATATTGGTTATAGTGGAACAGTAAGCCAGTGTTACAGCTCAACTTTCGTTCACGGTTACCAATACATTGGTGGATTAGTGGGAAGTAATTATGGTAGTATAGAATTGTGCTATAGTAGCGGTACAGTAGAAGGTAATCAATATGTAGGAGGTTTGGTGGGACAGAATATGGATGGCGAAAATGGTAGAAGTTTTATAAATCTTGGCTTTGGCACTGTGAGTCAGTGTTATAGTAATGGCTACGTTGAAGGCAACCGGTATATTGGCGGCTTTACAGGTACGAATTCAGGTTTCATTGACACCTGCTTCTGGGACATTGAGACATCAGGCGTACAGAATGGCAGCGCGGGTCCTGATTCAAATGGCGTCACAGGTAAAACGACATCTGAAATGCAGGATCCAAACACATTCAGAGCCGCTGGATGGGATTTTTATGGTCTTTCTGACGGACCGCATGATCTCTGGGCCGGGCCTGAAGGTGGCGGCTACCCAATACTCTGGTGGCAATTATCACCCTTTACAAAGTTACCAGAATTTTCAGGAGGTTCGGGCATACCAGATGAGCCATATCTTATCTCCACACCAGAGCAACTCAATAGTATCGGTCACAATCCAAGACTTATGAAATACAATTTTAAGCTCATAAATGATATTGATCTTGCAGGCTTTCATTTCTATCCAATAGGAAATTATCCATTCTTATATGAAGGTAATTTTGATGGTAATTATCATGAGATATTAAATATGACTATTGAAGGACACAGATACCTTGGACTCATTGGATGTTTGGATAAAGGTAGTATCAGGAATGTTGGAGTAGTAGATGTCAATATAATTGGAACTGGTAGTTATGTAGGTGGTCTGGTTGGATCTATGAGTTCAGGAAATATCAGCCAATGTTACAGTACTGGTTCAATTACAAGCACCTCCAGTTTTGTTGGTGGATTGGTAGGATGGAACTTATTCAGTTATGATATTAATCAATGTTATAGCACCGCATCAGTTACTGGCTATTCATGGGTTGGTGGTCTTATTGGAGAAAACTTAGGTTTTAATATTGTATCCGAGTGTTATAGCACTGGTTTTGTAATCGGAAATAGGGGTGGGAGTGGAGGCTTGGTAGGTACTTCTTCAAATCAAAACGGTCCTTCTGTGAATGAAAGCTTCTGGGATGTTGAGACCTCTGGTCAGTTAATAAGTGCATTAGGCACAGGTAAAACCACAGCCGAGATGCAGATGGAAAGTACTTTTACTGATGCTGGTTGGGACTTCATTGGTGAGACAACAAATGGTACAGAAGGTATATGGTGGATTGATGAGGGACAGGATTATCCAAGGTTGTGGTGGGATTGCAATATGGTCCAAAATACGGTTATCGAGATTGAACCGGCGGACTTCAATGATGTAATAGCCGAGGGCGTGGTCCTTGTGGACTTCTACGCGACGTGGTGCTCTCACTGTACGACACAGGCTCCAATAATCGAAGAAGTGGCGGACCAGATTGAATGTCTGGCGCATGTTGCCAAATTCGATGCCGATAAGTCCTCAAGCATTGTCCATAAATACAGCGTTACTGCTATTCCGACTCTTATCGTTTTTAAGAATGGTATCGAGACAACAAGATTCGTTGGAGTGACCCAGGCAGATGAACTCATCGCGGCTATCATGTCCGCATTAGAATAAACATAATAACCAGCCATAAAATAAAGAAACAGTTTTAACCAAACAATGCTTATTTTTCTGCTGTAATTATTTCCTGTTTTAGTTTGTCATATGGGTTCTGTATCTGGCCGTCTAAATCTCTTGATGCGTCGATAAGGACTATTGCTTTTTCCATATTCTTAATTTGCTGCTCGTTTTTGAGACTTGTTTTAAAATCGTCAAAAAGCTCTCTCGTGGCTTTTTCACCTTCGACTCTTAGAATAACAAGAACAAGAAGCGTTGGGTCCATTTCGTTTTCCCAGTTTTCGTCAGTAAAATTGATAATCCTTTTAAGACATTCGATTGAGCCGGGTTTTCCAATCTTGACAAGAGTTGATACACAACCGAACATTGTGTCTATAAAAGTGGGATTGATAGCACTGTCGTCGGGAATATTATAAAAAATCATTTTTGCAAGTAAGGGAGCTGCTTCTACCGCACGTAAGTTGCCGAGTGTCGTTAAGGCTTTTCTCTGCTCCATGTAAGCGGCCATTATTTTCTGCTCATCGCTGGTACTGGTATCTATCGGAGTTGAAAATGTCTCCATGCAGGATTTTATTAACTCAGCTCTTTTTGCCAACTGAGCGTCAATATCTTTTGATTTTTCAGAACCATTTTCCTGACCAAAAGCATAAGAATTCATAGTTGCAATACAAATTATACTTAATAATATTTTATGTAATTCAATTTTCATATTTAAATCTCCATTAGGTTGAATTGCTAAAAAATACCCTCCCGGGACAGTATTGTCAATAAGAAATACAAATAGGAGTCTCATTGACATGCATCCAAAAGTATCGCCCCCTCTTCTACAAATGATAATTAATTGTCAATTTGGTTAACTATAAATTCCCTTTTAATGAATTCTTCCCGTAACAGGTTAACGAGTTTGTCTTTGTCAGGATTTGTCGTTTCGAGAACAACTTCGGGATTATCTTTGTTGTAAGTCGTAGTTGTTATAGTATATTCGTAACCTTCATCATCTCGTGTTTTGATATACCTTTTACGATAAACGCTTTTTTGATTAACAATTTTATTTTCTGTTCCTATCGAAATGCTTTTCTCACTCACAGTTTTGTTTTCTGCTCCCTCGCCGTAATAAGGCTCTTTTTCATGACCATTTTCATCTTTTTCCTTATAGCTCAGTTCATGCATAACAGTCCGACAAGCCCAATTAAAATCTTCATATTGCTTATTTAATGTCATTCTGTCCGAGCCGTAGATTTTGACTTTAAATGTTTTGAAAGAACTGCAACCGGAGATGAAAAGAACTGATACGAAAAGTAAAAGAATTTTGAGTTTATATTTCATAAAAAACTCCCATTAATAAATACTTTATTTTGCTGTTTTATTATCTCTGTATATAAATAAAGTACCTGCTTTGGGAGAATTTGTCCATATAAAATATTTACTAAATTTTCAGTGTATCTACAGTAATAAAGTCGTAGATTGCCGCAGTCGGCCCAAGGGGCATCCTTCGCAATGACATTTCTTTTATTTTTCGGATGTGTTTGTGTTGGTTTTTGGGAGAGTGATGCTGAATGTTGAGCCGCGGTCGGGATTGTTCCTTGGACCAGATTTTTCCGCCGTGCTTTTCAATTACCTGTCTTGCGAAAAATAAGCCAAGGCCAGTGCCGTCTCTTTCCACTTTGCAGGCATTGTCTGTAAAGTCAAAACAATGCGGCCTCCTAAAGGAGTGTATCGAACTGCATTAAAGAGCAGATTCGTGTGCTTTTAAGCAAACTTTCCATAAGCTGTTATTGCTTTTTCAAAAGTTCTGCGACCTTATCTATAAGCACATCAGGTTTAACCGGTTTTGTGAGATATTCTTCAACCGGCAGCCAGTCTTTGTCACCGGCGGCTGATTTGAAATCGATTCCCATTTTATCTTTAATAGAAGTCAGCATAAGAATCGGAATATCTTTGAAATTTTCATCCTGTTTCAACTGTCTTGATAATATAAAGCCGTCCTGCGAGGTGTTCATCATTACGTCAAGAATGATCAAATCAGGTCTATCTGCTTTGAGGCTTTCCATTGCCGACTCGATACCATCTGCGTTACTTACTTTGTAGTTTTTGTTCTCAAGAACTACTTTCATAGCTTCGGTAATATCGGGATCGTCATCTACGATAAGAATATTTGCTTCATCCATTCTTAGTTTCCTTCATTAAATAATTTATCTTATATTTAATATTTTAGACTTTTCCAGACTACTGTGTCAACAACTTATTCATGTACATATGGGCAAGATGCCCATGCTACTAAAGCTCATTACAAATAACTTTTATATAGTCATCGATATTTTGTTCGAGTTCAGAGCTTATTCCCTCGCCCAGTTCAAGTGATTTCGGCTGAATACCGAAAAGGATTACTTCCTTCGGGCACTGCTCCATGAGCTTAGCCATTTCAATTATTTTCATTATATCCTGCTCATGCAAAGACTGGTGAGCAAGCTGTTTAACACTTTTAACCTGGTCGGGAGTAAATCTTCTAATCCGACCAGGTTCTTCATCCATATACGCACAATCAATAATGATTGCCCTGTCTCTGCCTTCGAACAGGTGCAATAATGTTATTCCACCTGTTCCGGCATCGAAAAAATCAACTTCAGGGAACTGTTCTGAAAGCTCGGTAAGCCTGTTGATAAGGAAAATACCGATACCTTCATCCGACATTAACGGATTACCCAGTCCCAATACTATAGTTGGCTTTTTCATACGAACTGTACATCAAGCATATGTGTCGAGCATGAGATACATGGGTCATATGAGCGGACAAGCATTTCCATTTTCAAGCGAATCGAATCCTGATCCTCGTCAATAATTTCAGGAACGAGTTTCTCGAAATCTTTTTGAATATTCGCGTGATTCTGGTTTGTCGGAATGCAAATATCAGCGGCTACACAATCACCATTATTATCGAATTCGTATTCGTGGAAAAGTATTCCTCGCGGAGCTTCGACACAACCGCTTGCTTTGCCAGCTTTGGCTGTTACAGGAACATTAATCTTGCTGAGAGGTTGCAAGCCCTGTGTGAGCAGCTTATCGATAATCTCAATTCCAGCTACAACTACCTGTACACACTCGACTATCTGGGCAACTGTATTCATATATGGATTGCAGTTTCCTTTTTCCAGGCTAAACATTTTAGCTACACCCTTGGCCAGATCACAAAGCTGGTCGTAATTATTATTGAAACGAGCCAGAGCACCAACTGCATAAGAACCACGATGCCATTTTGCCCATTTCGCTGTTGACTGGTCAACTACGAACTCATTCGAGACTGACTGCCAATCCTGAACTGATACAGTCTTTCCTGCGAAATCATTACTTGTGATATCACCATGATAGAATGTATAGAGGTCAGGATGTGTAAGAGAAACGTATTCTGTATCGCGTGTAAAGTTAGGTATATTACCTGCAACGCTGAGAACTGCATTTGCAATAACAACAAGGTCATTAATTGTTGTTTCAAGAGTTGTTTTCAATTCCTTAAGCTGTTTTTCTGTAGGAACTCTCGACCAACCACCCGGTAAAATTGTATTGGGGTGAGTTGGACGGCCTGCTGTAAGCTCTGACCAGTCATTCGCTACTCTGTGTGCCCTAATGACTGTTTTTACAACATCAGGAGCAACAGCGACTAACGGCACAACCGAAGGAGCACCGAAAAAGTCTGGAGCTGCAAGATAACCGGCATGAAGAACGTGACTTTGCAACTGCTCTGAATAGTGCATAAGCTGGCGAAGCATATCGGCCTGTTCTGTAACTTCGACACCGAGTGCTTTCTCTACTGCTTTTGTTGCGGCCAAAGAGTGGGTGATAGAGCAAATACCGCAGATACGGCTGACGATAATTTGAATATCGTCAAAATGTCTGCCGCGTACCATAGCCTCGAAGAATCGCGGTGCTTCAGGTACTTGCCACTCTACCTTTTCAATTTTGCCATCGTTGGCATTAACAACTATATTACCATGTCCCTCGACTCTGGTGACATGATGAACGTTTATGTTTACGGTTTTACTCATAATGTAGGCTCCTGCGCACTTCCGAAAAGAACCATTTTGCTTTTCAGATCTTCAACTTTCAAATTATATTTAAGCATAACATCTTTTGCGGCATC
>JAFGPS010000074.1 GCA_016936075.1 Sedimentisphaerales bacterium
CTAAGGAGGAGGAGTTTGAGAAAACAGGGGCTTGAATGAGATAGTGTGTATTAGCAACAATTGCCCAGTATTTAGTTTTTATGATTCCGTTGCATTTTATAAAAATCCAATTTTTATCGGAATCTACTTATAAGTACCAACACCTATAACAAAAGTAACGTTTTTTTTTGACTATAATATTTTATCTATTTTTGCTCTTTTACCCACTTATTCAGCTAAAAACCGCGTTTTCCTGATTTTAATAAAATATTTATAACATAAAATAAGAAAAATATTTCATCTATATTATATTTTTAACGTTAATCTATTGATTAATAATGAATAAAATAAACTTAAACTACAATCTCACAGGAGAAATGAAATGAATAAACAATTAATTCGTTCATCATGGATTTTGAGAAAATTCTTTATATTTGTACTGTTAAGTTTATTTCTGATAAATCCAGCTTATTCTGGGCAGGAAACATCAATTCAAAGCTCAAAACTCGCCCCAATGAAGTATCTCGGAGCTGATGTATCCGCTCTCTCGGGCGGTTTTGGAGGATTTGGCGGCCGTAGAAGCGGAAATACTTATCAGGATAACGGCCAGAACGGCGATGAAATCTCCATAATGACCAAACACGGCTGGAACGCCTTTCGCCTGAGAGTATTCCTTTCTCCAGTGCGGCAGGCACCCAATAACAGCCTTGAAAACACGATTGAACTTGCCAAACAGATAAAAGCCGCCGGAGCCGCTTTCCAGCTTGATATCCATTATTCTGATACATGGGCAGACCCTCAGCATCAGGAAACTCCGATTGCATGGCGAAATATGAATATCGATGAAATGGAAAAACAGGTCGAAAAATACAGTTCTGACGTGATAAAGCAACTCAAAGACGCGGGCGTCATGCCGGATATGGTTCAGGTCGGCAACGAAATAACAGGCGGAATGCTCTGGCCTCTTGGTCATATGAAAGTTCCCCCTTCCGATGTGAAGCAATTTGCAGGAGAAATCCAGGCACTACCGGAACCTTACGACGACGCAAAGCAATGGAGCAACCTAACTCGTTTGATTAAAGCAGGACTTCAAGGCGTAAAAGCAGGTGCAGGTGATTCTCCTCTACAGACAATTATACATATCGACTGCGGCGGAGACTGGCCGATTACGAAGTGGTTTTTCGACCATCTCGCAGAAGCAAACGTTGAGTTCGATGCAATAGGCCAAAGTTTCTATCCGAATTATCACGGCACACTCGACGGACTCCAGAAGAATATGGAGCAATCTTACAAAAAATACAACAAGCCGATTATCATTACCGAAACCGGCTACCCTCAAACCGGCGGCGAAAATGTCACGTCACAGAAATATATGGAATGGCCCGGCACTCCACAGGGACAATTACAATTCATGGCCGACCTGATAAATACGGCTAAAAGATTTCCGTATTGCCAGGGAGTTTTCTACTGGGCACCCGAAGGACGAGGCAGAGGAAACGCACTCTGGAACTCAGACGGAACTCCGGCTCCCGCATTACTTGTCCTGAACAATCTTGAAGAATTAAAGAACAACCCAGAAAGTCACTTACCCGCCGCGCTTGCATCGATGGAGAATATAACTATGGAAACAAATTCCGAAAATGACACACTGAATATTTACGTCATAGATACATGCGGCGGCAAAGCCATGATTATTACAACTCCCGAAAATGAAACTATGCTTATTGACGCGGGTTATCCAAGACAGGACAACAGGGACACGAATCGAGTTATCGAAGCCGCTAAATCTCTCGGCATAAAGGAATTCGATTATGTCGTAGCAACACATTACGACACCGATCATTCGGGTAATATTGCTGCTGTTGATGCAACTATCCCGGGCAAAATATTTTTTGACCACGGCGAACCTATACCTTCTGCATTCGGTAATATGAGAAACAGAGCATACGATTCTTACATCAACATGATTGGTGAACGAAAAAGAGTTTCAGTCAAACCGGGTGACACAATCCCTGTAAAAGGTTTGAAAATAACTGTAGTAACCGCAGGAGGGAAAGTAATTGAAGAGCCGCTCGAAGGAGCTGGAAAACCGAACGAATTTGCAATAGAAACAAAACCAACAGGAAGAAGAGATAATAATACCGGCTCAATTGGACTTTTATATGAGTTCGGCAAATTCAAAATGCTCGATTTGGCAGACTTACTCGCACCTGAAGAATTCGAACTCATGTGCCCTGACAATAAAGTAGGAACGGTTGACCTTTATATGGTAAGTCATCACGGCTTTAGTGTTTCCAATTCGAAGTTCCTTATTCACGCTATCGCTCCCAAAGTCGTAATAATGAATAACGGCCCAAGAAAAGGCGGAGAAGCAACAGTTTACGATATTATAAAAACTTCACCCGCAATGGAAGATTTATGGCAATTACATTACTCATTCGCAGCCGGTGAAGAAAAGAATACCTCAGAACAATTTATAGCAAACATGGAACAGGAACAGGATTGCAAAGGCAATATGATTAAGGTTTCAGTAAAACAGGATGGAACATACACCGTGACAAATTGCAGAAACGATTTCTCAATAACATATTAACCAAGATTTTTAGCCACAGATCGAAGATGTCGTAGATGCCAAAGGTAGCTCACAGCCGAAGGTGCCTTAGGTGAGGACACAGAGAAAATAAGAAAATGTCATTGCGAACGAACAGGCTGTGTCACAATTTAATTTATGTACATTCTGTTTTACTAGCATAGCATTTGCAAATGCACACTTTTGTTTTCAACAGC
>JAFGPS010000075.1 GCA_016936075.1 Sedimentisphaerales bacterium
GCACAATGGAATATGTCTCCTACATATATATTGGATTGCGGCTCTAATTTTTCCCAAATAGTAAATCTATCGTGTTTCACAAGAACAATTCCCTCCAAACCTGATATGCGAAGAGATGTTTTATCCCCTAAAGGAACTTGTGTTTTTGTACTTGTTGCTCTGCCAAGATAAAAACTTAATGCTAAAGCCGCGATAATAATAATACTTGCGGCTATTGAAGTCCACCTGGAAAATAATAGTATTGAAGGTGATTTATGTTTTTCACCTGCCAGTTTTGATAAGATTATTTCTTTTGCGTTTTTAGCGGTTGTCTGGGGTGACATTCCCTCTGTTACTATAGTTTGCAGTAACCGGGATTGTTCGAATTCATTTCTGCAAATAGAGCAGTTTTGTGTATGGGATTTCAAATCAGCCAATTCCTTATCATCAATGATACCATCAAGATATTTTTCAATGAGTTTTTTATATTTTTCACAGTTCATATTATTTGACCTCCTCAAAAAAAGGAGTAAGTTCTTTTCTAAGTATTTCATACGCACGATGCAGCCATGTTCTTACAGTGCCATGACGTTTACCTAATTCTTTTGCAATTTCAGCCGATGTTAATCCCGCTGCAAATCTCATAATTACAACCTTTTTAAATTTATCCGGTAACTTTGCTACAGTTTCTCTTATAAAACTAACCTGTTCGTCATCAAGACCGGGATTGCTGCTAAAAACAAATTTCGAATCAAATGAATCAAAAACCTTCGTATCTATAGTTGATACACTTTGAACTTTTGCATATCTGCGAGAATGATCAATACACTGCTGGATTACTATTTTGGACAACCAGCCCGCAAATCGGTCCAATTGGCGAAGCTTACTTAGATTTAAATAAGCCTTAATGAAACTTTCCTGGGCGATATCTTCTGCTTCAGTTACATTATTGATTTTACTTATCGCCAACGCCACAGCCATCTTCCAATACCTTTCTACAATTATCCCATACGATGAAATATCGCCTGCCAATACAGCACTAATAAGCTGCTCATCTCTCGTTTTGATATGTTCCTTGTTTTCCGGCAATCAATATCCTTTCTCTTAGAAATTTTCCTTGATTCTACAATACAGAACGAAAAAATGATAAAAGTGTTACAGTAAAACGCATTTTTTTTGCTGGAGAACCATTTTTTTTGTAAAATAATTGGTGAAATAGCGTAAAATACCTCACTTCGTGAAAAATATAAATAATCAGGAAGTTTTATGACCAAAGATATAAAAGCAGTTATTTTCGATTGGGGCGGCGTACTCATTGATGATCCCGGGCCGGGCTTGATGGAATATTGCGCCCGTAAGCTAAATGTCGAAGTTGACGATTTTATTAATTCGTTCGATAAATTGCTTGAAGATTATCAAACTAACTCTATAAGTGAAGATAAATTCTGGGAATTGATAAGCCGCGATTTGAATGTAGAAATGCCTGTGGCATGGCCATCCTGGCCATGCATGCATGGGCTGGAAGCCCATGCCACGAGTTCAGAAGTTTCGTTATGGAAAGAAGCGTTTATTTCAGTATATAAACCAAAAGATGAAATGTTTGCTTTAGTGGATTCGCTTCGTGCAAAAGGTTATAAAACGGCGATTCTTTCGAATACTGAAATTCCGGCGATGGACTTTTTTATCGAACAAAGGTATAATTGCTTCGATGTTCAGGTTTTTTCGTGTAAAGAAGGAACAAGAAAGCCATATAAGAAAATTTATGATATAGTAATTGAAAAGCTTGAATGCCTGCCCGAACAGGCGATTTTTATCGATGATAAAAGGCCGATGATCGAAGGCGCAAAAAAAGCGAACCTGAACGCGATTCATTTTCAAAGTATCGCTCAGGTTAAAAACGAACTTATTGAATTAGGATTAGAAGTATAAGAAATACTTTTTGTCATTCCTGCGCAGGCAGGAATCCAGAGTCTATTTACAAAAATGGATACCCGCATTCGCGAGTATGACACAGGATAAGAAATATAAGAAAGGTACATGATGAAATTTTCAGAAGCATTGAAAAGCAATGAGATACTATTATTTGATGGCGCTACCGGCACAGAACTTGCCAAACGCGGACTTATGGGCAAAGCAGACGCCAATCTGATTAGTCCCGATATAGTTCTTGACGTACAGCGTGAGTATGTAAATTGCGGCTGCGATGCAATCACTGCTAATACATTTATGTACAATTCAATTTACGTCGAAACGCATAACGAAGAAGTCCCGATTCGTGAGTCAAACATAGCCGGTGTGGAAATCGCAAGAAAAGCTATCGGGCCGGATAAGTATGTGCTTGGAAATTTAAGTTCGACAGGCCAGTTGCTTGAACCGTACGGTACTTACAAAGAATCACAGTTTTATGATGCATTCAAAGAGCAGGCGGGCTATCTCGCAGAAGCAGGTGTAGATGCGTTTCTAATTGAAACTATCTTCGACCTTCGAGAAGCAATCTGTGCCCTTAAAGCGTGCAAGGAAAATAATTCCCTGCCTATAATTGTCACGATGACATATAAAACCGAGCAGCAGGGCGGCAGAACAATGATGGGCGACTCGGCTCAGCAATGCGCACAGAGCTTGACAGATAATGGTGCCGCTGCGATAGGACTAAATTGCGGCAGCTTATCACCGAGCCAGGCCGCACAGGTTATTGCCGAACTTCGCAAAAATACTTCGCTTCCTCTTTTGGCTCAACCTAATGCAGGTATTCCAAGACTCGAAGGCGAGGAAACGATATTCGATATGCCTCCGGAGCTTTTCGTGAAAGGCATTCAGGAGTGTATTGACGCTGGAGCAACTCTCGTCGGAGGCTGCTGCGGCACAACTCCAGACCATATTCGCGCTGTTGCCCAAATGCTAAAAAAAGTACAATAAAGATAATTATCATATAACAATAATTCAATACTTGATTGCGAGGTTAATCAAGTTTAAAGCAATTCAAATGGCTGGTTTGTTTCGAGTTGAATGGATTATTAAATTGCCGTTTAACTCGAAACAAACCCGGAATCAAACTATTTTGAGTCAAATCTATTCTTTTAATATTCATTGACAAAATAACTATAATTAGTTATCAGTTACTATTGGTTTTGTATTATTTATAGACGTGAAAGATTTCACATTTGGCATCATTTGACAGGAGATGGGTGAGGAAGAAAAAGTAATCCGATAAAAATCTGGTTTAAAGTACATTGACAGAATTGCGAAAAGATTTTGGGTAATATTAATTGATTGCATAAGAATATTAATATGCAGCTTGTTCAAATGGGTAATTATTAGATTGGGATATTAAGAGCAAAATGCCGTTAGCAATATTTTATTTTCAGTTACATCAGCCGTTCAGATTGCATCCTGAAAAAGAAAAATTTTTCTGGATACAGAGAAATAAAGAAATTTTTGAAAAAGTTTCTGAAAAAAATTATCTGCCTGCTACGAAAATGTTTACCGAATTAGTAGCGAAAAATCCCGACTTCAAAATTACCTTTAGTATGTCAGGGACATTTCTTGAACAAGCACAGGCTTATAAACCAAAAGTAATCAAGAGCCTTCAGAAATTACTCGATGTCGGTAGTAAAAATAATCAGGTCGAATTTCTCGAAGAGACATATTACCACTCTCTTACAGGTTTGTTCGAAGACCCGGATAAGATAGAATTTTGTGAACAGGTTTCTCTGCACAGGTCGAAGATGGAAGAACTCTTCGGGGTAAAACCCACTTCGTTCAGAAATACCGAACTGATGTATAACAACGAAATTGCGGAAGTTGTCGCGGGTATGGATTTTAAAACCATGCTTTGTGAAAAGAGGAATGATATGTATGGCCTAAAAGAAGGCAGGCTTATATCTCCCAATGCGATTTTTCGGGCTAAAGGAAACAATTTAATTGTCATTCCAAGAAACAGAGAATTAAGCGATGACATAGCATACCGGTTCCCAATTAATCCAATTACAGCCGAGCATTATGCATGGAGCATTGCGCAAATTGACGGCGAAGCAGTAATGCTTGGATATGACTACGAGCATATAGGTGAGCACATATGGAAAGATAAAGGTATATTCGATTTCTGGAAAGCATTACCCGAAGCACTTGCAAAGTATTCCAATATAAAGGTCGTGACTCCGAACGAAGTTGCTGAAATGTTCAAGGATAGCGATTGTCCAACTATTGATATTCACGGCTTATCGACTTCTTCATGGGCGGATGCGGCGAGAGACACTTTCGGCTGGCTGGGAAACAAAACACAGCAGGAGTTGTTCGATCGCATTAGAAAAATGGAGGAGAAAATTAAAACAACCGGTGGGGATTTGTTAACGAAATGGAGAAATTTAACTACATCTGACCAGTTATACTTCATTCATGAAAGTACCGGTTCAGACCATGCGGTGCATTCCTACTTTAGTCCTTACGGTTCAGTAGGAGAAGCAACGAGAATATTAACTGATAAGATATGGGAACTGGAAAGGCAATTCGAGAATTTCTATATAATTCAAAGAGCTGAAAGAACACCTGTAATAATAATAAGTCCTGAAACAGACAGATTACCAACAGAAGGGATGGGTGAGTTTGCGAAATTTGTATCCGGCAAAAGCGGCGGAATGGGTGAAGTTGTTGCCGCTTTGTGCAGGGGACTTTCTGATAATGATGTTTTGACTTATATCGTCACGCTTAACCTCAAAAAACAATTCATGGCACGAGCGGGATTAAGCAAGGAAGAGTTTATCAAGGAAACATATCATCTGCCCCGTGAAAATATTAAAGTAGTCGATTCTTCTCTTTTTGATAATTATATGAGCGCGTATGACGGAAACCCGATTGTCACCGCTGCCGAGTTTCAAAAACAGATTAGAAATACTCTGATAAAAGAAGTAATTTCAAAACATCGCGGCAAGGGTATTATTCATACTCACGACTGGATGGCCGGCGGAATTATTTCTGCTTACGCGAAATTGAGAGATATTCCATTGCTGCATACAGTCCATAATTCTCATACGGGATTCGTACCTGTGGAAATGTTTTACGGCGTAAATATAAACGAACTTGGTGATTATCTGTATTTTGCAAATGACCAGGGAAGAAATTGTATCGATTGTCAGGCTTCAGCGATAAAAAGTGCAAGCATGGTAAACTATGTCGGCAAAAGGTTCCTTGAGGAAACTGTAGAAGATTATTTCCTTGATAGACATATTATTCCCTGGAGCGTGAGGCAGGAGACAAAAGCAAAGTATCAGCATGGCACGGTTATTGCGATACCTAACGGCATATCACCGGCGATGTATCCTGAAAACCAGACTGAAAATATCGAAGTAAACGAACGTGGCCTTGCGAAGAAATTCGGTATTGACGATGATATTTTAGAAGCTAAAAAACTTAACCTAATCAAATTTCAAAAGAAAACCGGTCTCGTTGTAAATCCTGATGCGATTCTATTGTATTGGCCTTCCCGATTGGACCAAACGCAAAAAGGAATTGAGCTTCTTGAAGATATCGCTCAGAAATTTGTTATAGAACACCATGATGTTCAAATCGCGATTATTGGGAATCCTGTCGGTTCTGATAGGTCGCATGCTGATATACTTGGAAAGATTGCCTATGCTTCCGGAGGCAAAATTATTTACAGACCATTTGACGAAGACTTGAGCATATTGGGCTACGCCGCGGCCAGTGACGTTTTCGGAGCGTCTCTTTACGAACCTTTCGGACAGATTGATGTAGTAGGAAATCTTTTCGGCGCAACTGCTACTAACCGTGACACAGGCGGATTCCACGATAAGATTGTACCGCTAAGATTAAAGAAAAGAGGTGCGCCGAGTGACTTTGGTAATGGTGTACTTTTTAAGGATTATAATTCAAGTGGATTATGGTGGGGCCTTGATATAACCATCCAGAATCATCGATATTTCAGAGCCAATCCCGATGTATGGAAAAAGCAGGTAAAGAGAATAATGAAAGATACCAGGAGAAAATGGGACCTGAGCAATATGATAGTCGGATACTTAACCGCTTATCAAAAAATCCTGGGACATTCTTTGATTTAGCTTAGTAGCCTTTAACATAACAAACGAAGGGTGTCATTCTGAGTGGAACTAAGAATCTGGGTATCGAGAGCCAGATGCTTCGCTTACGGCTCAGCATGACAAACCGTTATACTAAGTGTTACAGACTGTCAGTCAATTGCTTAGCTTTTCTATTTTTCCACTTTCCAGTAAACAATATATTTCTGCATGAATATCTTGTGGAACGGGACAAGAGTAATTTCCTCGGATTGCCCGATTGTTTTGAAAGTCAGCGGCTTGCCGTCAACCGGTTTGATCCAATCGTTTATATTATCCGAAGTGACAGTTAGCGGTGGCACCTTGCCAGTTTGATTTTCCCGGAACCTGTACCAGTTTTGTGTCGTATGTACATTTTGTGATGTGAGTCCCTCAGAACCTAACTGGCCCGCAAGAACCAATGGGCCGTACATTATCGCTACCTGTGAATCATCGCCTGGTAATGAAAGTTTATGCAGGCTCATAGGAAGAGTGATTTCAATCTTATCGCCATTTTTCCATTTTCTGTTTATTGAAAGGTAACTACCCGGTTCGGAAGTGACTTCCAGAGGTTCGCTGTTTATTTTTATCATAGCTCCCTGCGCCGCCCAGTATGGGATACGAATATGTATATCGAGTTCTTTAGACTTTTTAGTCTGAACAGTGAGAGTCGTACTATCCTTTTCCGGGAAATCTGTTTCCTGTATAATCTTAACATTTTGTTGTGACCAGTCAAGTTCAGATGGAATGAACAAATTCACATAAAGAGTATTGTTGTTATGAAAATAAATACTATCTCCGTATTTTGCGTGATTTTCCATGCCGCTTCCTGTGCAGCACCAGAAGCAGGTATCAGGCGTGTTGTACACTTTCCAGCGTCCGGTCGCTAAGGGCACAAAATACATCATCATACCGTCTTCGGGATTTTGTGTGCTGAGAATACTATTGTACAAATCGCGTTCGTAGTAATCGGCATATTGAACATCAGGATTCCAAGTAAATAGATGTCGAGTAAGCTTAAGCATGTTATATGTACAACATGTCTCCTGTGTAGAGTCACCGAGCTGGTTCGCCATTTGATCCGGCTCGAAACGCCAATGTTCGCTGTTGCTTGTCCCGCCTGTACAGTAACTTCGATGATTAACTACCTGTGACCAGAAAAATTCAGCGATTCTTCTATCGTTCGGATCACCGGTCACTTCATATTGTCTTGCTGTTCCGATGATATTTGGTATGAAAGAATTCGAGTGTTGACCGGTTAAGTTGTCTTCGCTGTGTAATAATGGTTCTACATAGCTTTTTTGATTGAACCGCTGGGATAACTGAAGATAAATTTCGTTACCGGTTATCGAGTATAAGTTTGCGAAAGCTTCATTCATGCCACCTTGTTCGTTTCCGTTGAGCATACGCTGCATTTGCGCTTCATCCAGCCTATCAACACGGCCTTTGTTCCACGCGGCCATCTTTTCTACGATTTCGAGTGCCTGCTCATTACCGCAAAGTGTGTACATATCCAACAGACCCGCATATATTTTGTGCAGCGAGTAGTAGGGTGCCCATACTTGTCTGCCCGCCTCAACTTTATCGAACCACGTTTCCGGATATGCACTGAGATAACCTGAATCACCGATTGCGGCCTGGCATTTCGCAAGCTCTGCTACGATAGCGTCAGCTTTTGCCTTGAGTTCTTCGTCTCCTGTACTGCAATACATCAGTGCACATGCGGTAAGATAGTGACCCATAGTATGACCGCGTAATTCACCATTAGGGCTTTCCCAACCGCCAAGCGGCTTAGCCGATGATGGAATACCTGCGTTGATTCTAAATGTATGTAACAATCTATCGGAATCCAGATCGTGCAGGTATTTTCTATCAAGCTCCATCGCATCCTTGAACGGCCCATCAAGCAGCCGGACTTGTTTCAGACTGAACGGTTGAACCTTGTAATCAATTACATCTTTTGAAGAAGATTTAGTATTGGTTGTTATAGTACTGCAACTTAATGATAACGACAGGATTAAAAATAGAAACATTCCCTTTTTCATTTTATTTCCTTTCAAAAACTTTTTTTCGAACATCTAATTTTAGTTGTTGTCAAAAGTATTGGATATGCCAATAGTTGACTATCGCATGACTGTTATTGACTTTTCGTTATAATGAAATATCTACTTATTAATGCTTTATAGCAATAAATTTTTATACTGTCAATAATGGGGATACAGACATGGATTTCTAATTATGGATTTTGGGGGGATTTATAATGATGTGACTAAAATATATTTATATTTTGAAAAACCGCCGGATAGAGAAGGGCTGGTGAGGATATATTCGATATCATGTCACTCACCAGCTCTTGCAATATCAATTGAACTTAATAAAATCAATTTCTGAGAGGGTGCTGATAGATTATAAGATTAACTTTAGTTCTCCTATAGCAGCATGGGCATACGATACTGCGGTACTTCATAATCTGTTGAGAAAATCGGTTCTTCGTCTGTGTCGGGAAATCCATCTCTTGGGTCGGTATCCTGATCGTGTATAGTGCCAAATACAGGATGATTGGGATAGTCTCTTCCGCTATATAATTCAACTCTGCCGGTAGCTATAATCGTGTCAGAATCAGTAGCCGTTGCTGTTCCTTTATCTATTTGTATCCAGATAATGTCATCATAACCGGTTGCATTCGCTCGAGTTCCATAACTGATTAATGTATAGTTCCATGTATTAGGCCCGGTTCTAAAGAACGTACCCAAAGAATCAGACCGTGTAGTAGCGTCCGGGAACATGCCAAAATAGGTTGGATCCGGATTAAGAACTGTCATGACAATTGATGAAATTCCATTTTTTTCTTCACCGATCATTTGGGTATGAGCCAATTGCTCTTCACCTGTGGTTACTCGAGGCATCCGGCCAGTCCAAATACCCCTCGGATCAATTTCATTAAACAGAGCCGTACATACGAGTCCAGGACCAGTCCATGGCTGCTCCGGATTAGGAACAAAGTTTGCCCACATACCGAGGTTGGTAATAAAGAGAGTTTCCTCACTCGCATTCAAGGCCAGACTGGCGGGCGCATCGAGAGGACAGTCCGGATGTACTGCCACGGTTTCCTGTGACCTGTCATTGGCATTGATACGTACAATTGCATTACGACTAACTATGGCGACATAGACATTGCCGTTAGAGTCGATTGTGAGACCGTCCAACATCACAGGGAAAGCCGGTGATTGATAGAAAGGCGACTCCGGCACATCCTCGACTGTCTTCCAAATCTCTGCCAGACCCGGACTTCCGTCCTGGAGTATTGGTATCCGAATGACTAAACCCTTGTCCGAATTGGCCACATAAAGGTCGCCGTTATAAAAGCCGATGCCGTTAGCCCCGACGGGATATGGAAACAAGGCCGGAGGCAATCCTGTCAGAAGCTCATCACGGAGCCAGAGCTGGGCGATTCCGTTCTTGGGGATGCACCATATTCCACCCTGTCCGAAGTTGGCAGTTGCAAGATCCCCGGAGAACGTCTCCGATACGTAGAGTGTCTCCTTAGTGTCGAAGGTTAGGGCGTTAGCAGCCGCAATCTCTTCCGTACCGGGCAGCATAACGGTTTGACCGTACGGGGTAATCTGATAGACGCCGGGATTTACTAAGGCCCGACACATATAAACATTACCTGAATTATCCAGGGCCAGGCCAGCGACACTGCCTACAGATTCGCCCAAATCGCTCAATAAAGTGCCCACACCGGATGGTGAGTATTTCCAGACCTGATCATTGGAATCGACTTTAACGCTGACATAAATATTACCGGCTATGTCAACTGCAACACCTTCGGGTACTCCTGCAGTGGACGTGAATTCGGGAAATCCGCCTAACGTCACTTGTGCTGAACCAAGCACAGTAAGTGTAAAGGCGATCACTAACCGTATCGACATCAGTTTTGTGTTTTGTATTGACTTCATAATTTTTCCCTTTCTTTAATTGCTTATGATTTTTGTATTACAACAAAATTAAGTTTACAAAATTGATAGCTTAAATAACTCTGTTGATAATCATTTTATCATTCTGGATTTCCTTTCTGGTTTATGTTAATGTAATCAAATCCTGTTTCTGTGTGCACAAACCATTCGCACGAATCAGGTCCGGGCTGGTGAGGATGCTGCCGACATCGAGTAACTCACCAGTCCTCGTTATATCAATCTTTCTTTAGACAGGTTATTACCAGTCACTGGCCAGAGGTAATAGTCCCCAGCCTCTTGTCTTTTATTCTATAGGCCCTAAGTAACGGTACAGCCAGTCCACTATCTCCTTGCGAATTTCATCACGATGCGAGCCGAGCAGGGAATTGTCTGGATATACTATGTGTCGTTTGTGTTCCGCAAGTGTCCCCATGAAGTCATACATAGGTTGTTGTGCGAAAGCCAGAGGATCCTCTTTACCGTTAATCATGAGCACGGGAACCTTGACTCTGTGGGCATGGTTCATAGGATCGATTTCAGGTGTGCTTGCAAGGACTGTAGAGTTTGGAAGTCCTCCTGCCAGCAGGATACCCGTTTTGAAGCGTTCTTCAATCGCCAGGGCCATGGGGCCACATGCAGCTCCAACACTTACCCCATAATAGGCTATCTTGTCTGTGTTAATATCACCCCGGGACTCCAAATAGTCAATCGAACGGCACATATCCTGGCAGACGTGAATGATCCAATCTGTGGTAGCACGTGGCTCTTTGGACCAATCCAGATATTGACCGTAACTGCGTTCATAGGTGCCCTGGTAAACGGGGAACATCAAGGCCCGATTACTTTGAAGAATCATCTCCGTGAAGTCCTGTTGCTCCATGCCGGTAAAAGGTCGCTTTTCCAATGCTCCATTATGCGGCCAGTATACAACGACCTGATAAGGAGGCGCGACCGCTTTGGGCAAAAACAAATGGGCAATGACTGTTTCTCTGGCATAGGATGCGTTGAAGGTGATTATCTCTTCTTTCCATAGTGGCGAACTGTCGTCTATTTTCACCACATTAGAATCCAGGGGCAGCCGATCATATTCGAATTGTCGCAGAATGAAATTATACTCTTCGTCGGAACAAGGTGTTAAAGTGGCAAAATTCCTTTCATTTGACCGCATTGGTATGGGTGCCAGAAGCCCCTCCGCAAATGAATGGATGTCGCCCGCGTACTTCACACAGCGAAATCCGTTAACAGCGAGTCTGTTCCACGAACAGGCTGTGTCACAATTTAATTTATGTACATTCTGTTTTACTAGCATAGCATTTGCAAATGCACACTTTTGTTTTCAACAGC
>JAFGPS010000076.1 GCA_016936075.1 Sedimentisphaerales bacterium
CGCTTAGTAAGAAAGAATAAAAAAAGTTATGAAAATGACGAAGAAAAAAACTTGACCGGCTCCGATTCATAGGATTTACACTGATTATTTATCAGAGTTGGTAATTACTTTTATTATTTATCTACGCTCATCTGCGAAAATCTGCGGATAAGAAAAAGAATCTGGCTTGGTCTTTTGGCTTCGCCGTGACAAGAAATCAATGAAATTTGTGTCAAAAGAAATGAAAAAAAGGCGAAAATATTGAAAAATAATCAAAAAAAAGCCAATTTGATAAGACCCAAGACCATAGACATCAGTAAGGAGACAGAAGAAAATATGGATATAAACGCTATACGCTCTACGCTTTACGCTGTCCTGCGAAACAAAGCCAATCTGATAAGACCAAAGACCATAGACATCAGTAAGGAGACAGTAAAAAATATGAACCTAAACGCTAAACGCTCTACGCTTTACGCTGTCCTGCGAAACAAAGCCAATCTGATAAGACCAAAGACCATAGACATCAGTAAGGAGACAGTAGAAAATATGAATATAAACGCTCTACGCTCTACGCTTTACACTGTTCTGCGAAACAAAGCCAATCCGTTCGACTTCGCTCAGGACAGGTTTATTCTTCAATGAGGCGGCGTGGATTTTGAAGGTGCTCTTTGATGAAGTTCAGGAAGTTCGCGGCACAAATTTCGTCGATTTCCTTCCTGTCAACCGCCAAAGACAAACTCACTGTCCTACGTACTGTAGGTACGCCGTTGATTGGGAGGAATTTGCGAATAATGTTTCCGACCGATAATATAACGCTGGCCGGTGGTGGTATGATTCCGTAAAACGAGTCTGTGCCGTAAATGCCGAGGTTGCTGAGCGCGACTGTTTCGCCTTCTATGTCCTTTAGTGTCAAGAGGTTATCGCGCGCTCTATCGGTTAAATCCTGCTCCTCAACAGCGATTTGTGGCAGGGTTTTTCTGCCTGCGTCCCTGATTACCGGTACGACAAGGCCCTGCGGTGCGTTTACTGCGAAGCCGATATTTACATGGTCGGGAATTTCGATATAGTCGCCGTTCAGCCTGCCTGCCAGTAGGGGGTATCTCTCTACGCCGAGTGCGAGAGCGTGGATGTAAAAAGTATTGGTGGTGATTTTGACTCCGAGCGATTTTCTCAATTTCGGGCGAAATGCCATCAGTTCGGTTATGTCTGCTTCTACTTCCATATAGAAGCACGGCTTGTTATACTTGGACTGAAGCATCCTTTTGCCGATGAGTTTCTGAATTCTCGTTAACGGTATATTCATACTGATATTATATTTCTAATCTAACAAAATGTTCAAATAACGTCGTAATTCGGACTTAAAGCAGGGTATTCTAACATAACCTGCGAATCATGCAAACGAACAAACATATTATTTTGCCAAATTTATGATTATTGACATTTTATATAAACCACAAGAAGTTTATATCGTAGATTGTTATATATAATTGAAATCTCCCTTATTATATTGCCTATCTTAATAAATATGTATTTTTTAACTTTTTTTAAGAATTATGCAAAATTTTAGTCAATAAAAACATGCTCACAAGAGCCTTATATATATAGATAGTATTGAAATATTTTGTGTTAATTTAGGTAGCAATGATTTATTCAGCTTTTGATATGGCAGGAATTCTATGAAAGAGAAAGAAAGCACGAAAGAAGCTTTTATAAAGGCACGTAAAGAAAGGAAAAAGATTTTTCTAACTTACTTCAGTGGAAAGTATAGTTTATTTTTTACAAAATTATGTGTTCCCATTCAATATGTTCGTCCAATAAATGAATTCGAACATGATTACTTTTATTTTTGGGATGAACAAGCTGATGTAGGTGATAGATTGTTTGGATTGCCTCTGGAGGATATTTCATATCTTGAGTTATCCGATGAAAACTACAATCCGAATGATTATATCATAACTAATACGAGTGAAGTTTAGATTTCAATTTGCAAATTATTGAATATCAGCCTTTTTGTAAAGGCTTTGATCGTAAGCTTTTAAATAGTTTACGCATAACGTTTAAATGCATTCTCTATGATTTGCTGGATAAGGTCAAGGTAGGAAATACCTCCTTTTTCTGCCGATTCAGCAAATTCGTCGCCATAACCAATATCGGGATTGGCATTAGCTTCGAGGATATAAATATCTCCTTCGGAAGTAAGTCTTATATCGATTCTGGCATAATCCTTAAGTTGCAGGATTTTGAAAACCTTTTTACAGGTACGTTCGATTTTTTTCATGATTTGTGTTTCAATATCTGCAAAGTCGAAGGATATTTTCCATTTCTTCCTATACTCTGGATTCCATTTCACTCGGTATGTTGCCAGGCGAGGACCTTCGCTGCCTTCAAAATTAAATCTGCATTCACGAATAGGCAAAACACGAAGCTTTTTATTACCAATCACCCCGACATAGAATTCACGTCCATCTATATATTCTTCTGCAATCGCTCCCTGTTTCCAGCCTTCGTGAACGAATTTCACACGATCTCTAAGAGCATCTTCGCTTTCTACGATAGAAGCATTGGAAATACCTTCAGAGCTGTCCTCGAGTACTGGTTTTACTACAAGGGGAAATTTTATTGTTTTGGATAGTTTGATTGTTTTTTTGAAGGGAAAGAAAACGAACTTTGGTACTCGTATTCTATGCAATGACAATAACTGCTTGCATAACCTTTTGTCACGCGTTAGTAATAAACCAGTTGAACCTGTTCCTGTAAATGGAATGTCCATCATCTCGATAAATGACGCTATATTTTTATCGAATTTACGGTCACCGGCTAAATGTTCGGTCAGGTTGAAAATCAACTCCGGCTCATATTCCTTAAATCCTCTAATCATATTTTCGACATTTTTATCAGCTCCCAACACAGAGACATTATGGCCTAATTCTCTCAGGGTTTCGATAACATGATATTCTGTTATAGGCTCTTCGGGTGGATATAAGAAATCCGGATCAGATGCTGAAATTTCTCCCTGATCAACAAGAACTGTTATATTAAGTTTTTTCATCATTATTTTTCACCGTCTTTTCTAATCCTGAGTGTATTACCAACGATTGTAGTGACTAATACCGCAATGGCAGTTATGTCTTTATCTTTTCCATAAAGTTCCAGGGCGTCACAACGCTGAATAAGCTTGTCAATTAATTGATGAATATCGAATTTACGATGTCCCGTGCAGTTTGAAATGTTATTTACCAACTCCTGGCGATATTGTCTTAATATCTTCGATGCTTTATCATTGCATTGAGAAATATGTTTTGCAGGAAACAAATTCAAAAGCGGCTCATCGTAAAAGCCTTTAAATTCTTCTTTGAGCAATTTGCGTTTTCTCTCATAATAACTTTCGAGAGTAGATGTCATTCTTGAAGCGGACCAAGGAGGATTCCCTGTACTTTTTTGGACAGGAGGTTTTCCTGAGATTTTTTTTGTCAGGTTATCTACATATAATAACTTTTTCAGTGCAGGCCAGTCTTTATATTTATTCTGCCACGAATTTCCGGGTGTAAGCCAGACCGCGAAAGTTTCCGCAAAATCCTCATCTGGATGTGCCTGCGCGTAATTGTCACCAAGATGCCGCACAAAACGTTTTGAATAAGGCTGGGAATAATAGGAATCTGAGTATTTCAGAGAAAAAGGTCCGAACAATTCTCTCCATCTTGTTTTCTTATAGAATTCATAAGCATAATTCAGGGAATGTCCCGCTTCATGCCGTAATAACTGCATACACGTTGCATCTGTGCCGCCTTCAACTTCATACATCATTTGCTGTTCGATTTGTTTCAGTCTGGGATGTGCAAGGTAAAATGGTATACCTATAATAGGCTCCTTGTCCGGGTTGAGCCACTCATCAGCTAAATAGCAGGGGGGATGAAAATTGATTCCTCCGTCGCTAAGTTCTTCGTATAACTTATTAATCATTGCTTCGAGAGGTGTACCTTCTATAGACAAATGAAAATCGCGAACACGCATTTTCATAAGCTCTTCATCAGGTAAGTTTTCCCAGTTTATTTGTATTCCTTTTCTGTTCATTGGACTAATATTAAATATGAACAAACTTGTTCCATTTAGTACTAATTTACAAAGGCACAGTTTTCATTATAAGCTTAGCCTGCATTAGATACTACAATATCACCGCCATCCGGAACTGCATCAAGCATTATATATTTTACTGAATTTACTTCGACTATTTTCGTATCAATTGCTTTGTTATTTTGTGACGCTTTGGCAGAAAGCCAACCGGTTGGAAGCTGCCTGCGGATTGTAACCGGGTAATTATAAATTTCGTTATCGAGAGTATCTGTCACTTGGATTGTAATGCTGTTTCCCCTGCGATATAATTCTTTAACTGATACATCGTCACGTTCTCTGATGTATTTCACTGTGTTTAAAAATGTTTCAACCCAGTAAGTATCTTTATTTTCTTTAAGATACTCGAGAGTTGCCTTCAGTTCAGCAGAAGGAATCGGTGAGTATCCGCCGTCATTATCAATTCCATGAAAAAGAAGTACACACCACCCATTAGAAGATGCTGTTTGTTCGAATTTCTCTTTGAAATTATCAATGTTTCTAAGTGAACCCATGCTGCCGCAGATTATTGAACTGATGTTCATAAAATCTTTGGGAGTACTTTTTTCAATTTGTCCCTGACAATGTCTTGCGGCGATATAATATTTTTGGCAGAGAGTGACATCGCCGGGTCTGCAATTCGGGTAAGCTATTGTCATGCACTTGCTTTTCGGAATATTAGCGTCAATAGCTTCTTGGGATTGTTTAAGCTCTGTTTCCTGTTTTTCTATATTTATAGAATTTAGAGAAGGATGTGAAATTGTATGACTTGCTACTTCGTGGCCGTTGTAAGCCGCATCTTTCAAAACAGGCCAGTTTTCTTTTACCCAGCCTGTGACAGTAAAGAGCGTCATCTTAAAACCAAATTCGTCGAACATTGGTAAAGCAATCGCAAACTGGTTTGAGTTTCCGTCATCAAAGGTATAGGTTATCGCCGCTTTGCGAAATCCCGGCCAGGTACCAACTTCATAAGACGAATCAATCGTTTTGGAATATCCCATACTAACAGTCATAAGAGCTATAGCTAAAGAATAAATTATAAGTATTTTCTTCATATAATGTACCTTAATATAGATTGTTATTTTGCTTTTTTCAGTTTAATTGTTTTATAAGGACTCCAGCTATTATATTGTTAACGTTCATTTTACGCCATTCTATCAGGTTTTCTTCATTTTTGTAGTTTTAATTCTGAAATTACAGGTGAAATCCCCTTTATAGCGGCATTACAGGCAAAAAAAGCATTTTTAAATTGTAATCTGTTATTAATGAAGCTTTTTTTTATGACATCGGAAATAGTTCAATTAACGTAAGCTCTTTTATGACAAGAGTATATAAGAATTATTGTATATATGAAAAGTTTTAAGTTCCAGGTAAATGACAATAAGTTTATAATCTCGCTAAGAAAATCTTTGCACTTACTAATAAATCGAAATATTATATGTGTCTTGTCGTTCATTAGAAAAATAAATCAAGAAAATCTGGATTTGGGAGATATAACAATGAATGAAAATGCAAGTGGAACAAATAATCTTTTAGATACTACTGATTGCCTTGAAGCTGTTGGAGTTTTCAGAGGATGGAAAAACATTTTTTTCATTATCATTTTCCTGTGTATTTTGATATTGCAGGCATGCTTCTGGATTTCGGATTTGGGTATGATTGACATGCCGCAGGAAGTGAGTGTGGAATTTGGGAGTTTAAAGATATTTTATGCTGAACCTGAATTGCCTGTAGTTCCGGCAGGAGAAGATACTATCCTGGGAATTATGGATTCCAATGAAACTGCTCAGCCTGAAGAGATTGATCAACCTGATATGATATTAGAGGACAATGAACCAACCGAAACTTCCGATCCAAACCAGATAGCCAATGAAGTTGGACTTGTTATGTTGGCTGCTGAAACCACAGTATCTTCGCCTAACGACATGTCTGACACAGAAGATGATGCTGAAGCTGAATTCCTTTCCGGAATAACATTCGATCACATTGTCTGGATAATGCGTTTTGTAAATGCTATATTAATATTAATAGGAATATTATATTGCCTGACGATGTTATTCAGTCTGAAAATTTCTATGCTTGGCAGGCTTGGCGGAATCAATCATATTACAAGAGCGTTTTTCCTTTCTCTTCTTATGCTTGTGCTCGTATTGCCATGGCAGAGAATTTATAGCGGCGTTATAATGGGTGCTATATTCACTCCTGAGGAGTTTGTTACATGGCATGCTGAGAAAACAACCGACATAATTGATATGGTCCTGTACTATATGCGTTTCTGTGGTTACATGGTACTTGTGTTTTTACTGCTTATTCTGTCTCAGATTCGAAGCGGCAGATGGGCGAAAGCTATTCTTAGAAGACTTGAAATAATATAAAAGGGATATTCTGATATCGGAGAATATATATGTCGGAACTTGAGCGAATAGGTGTATCGCTTGATAAAGATTTGCTTGCTCAATTTGACAAGCTGATTACAAAACAGGGTTATAGAATCAGGTCGGAAGCGATACGTGATCTGGTACGAAAACATTTAAGTGAGGAGCAACTTGAAAATCCGGATGCAAAAGCAGTAGCCGCGGTTGTACTTGTTTACGACCACCACTCGACAAAATTATCTGATTCTCTGATAGAATTGCAGCATTCGCATACTCATACTCCATCGGTGCAGGTAATTTCATCTCTACATGTGCATTTGGATGAGCATGATTGTCTTGAGATAATAATACTTCGCGGCCAGGCCGGGCAGATAAGAAAAATTGGAGATACTATACTTAGTATGAAAGGCGTAAAGCTTGGCAAAATAAATATTGTTGCAACATAACTGCTAAAAGCAGATGAATATATAATATTCTTTTTTCATGTCACCGCAAAAAATATAGCGATATATTCATATATTTTATGAAAAATCACTGTAAAGTATTCACCAATCAATATAATATATATTCAGTTTTAAACTGCTTTTTATATAGCAGAAGTTATTATAATTTTATAGGTATTTAAGAATCTCATGGAAGTAAAACATATATTAAAAATTGCAAAAGAATTGCATATTGCAGACAAACAAGTTACCTCGGTCGCTTTACTTTTAACTGAAGGCTCTACAGTTCCTTTTATCGCAAGATACCGCAAAGAAGCTACCGGTTCTCTTGATGAAGTGGCGATAACAGCTATTCGTGACAGGCTCGAACAGCTTGCCGAACTTGACAAAAGATGTGAAGCGATTCTTTCTTCGCTCGAAGAGCATGGTCATCTTACAGATGAACTGAAAGCAAAAGTCTTGGCCGCTGAAACTATGGCTGAGCTTGAAGATATTTATCTGCCTTACAAGCCTAAAAGAAGAACTCGCGCAACTATCGCAAAGGAAAAAGGACTCGAACCTCTCGCTCAGATGCTTTTCGAGCAGAGTGCTTTCGATCCCGAAAACGAAGCTCAGAAATATATCAATGAAGAAAAAGAAGTCACTACAGTCGAGGAAGCTCTGGCTGGTGCGCGTGACATAATTGCCGAATGGATTAGTGAGGACCAGCAGGCGCGAGCTGAAATGCGTTCATTGTTCTGGACCGAGGGACAATATAGCAGCAAGGTTATTCCAGGCAAGGAAGAAGAAGCGATAAAGTATAAAGACTATTACGAATGGACCGAGCCGGTTTCTTCTGCTCCTTCACATCGCGTGCTTGCAATTCGACGAGGAGCAAATGAAAAGTTACTTCTTATGAAAATAATAGTTGACGAGGATAAAGCGAATTCCATTCTCGAATCTTTATTCATTCAAAAAGACAATGCGGCCTCTGCGCAGGTCAGACTTGCAATCATCGATGGTTATAAAAGACTTCTTGCCGATTCTATGGAAACTGAAATCCGTCTCGAAAGTAAAAAGAAAGCTGATGAAGAAGCGATAAAAGTCTTCGTGGAAAATTTACGGCAGCTTTTATTAAGTTCACCTTTGGGTGAGAAAAATGTTCTCGCAATCGATCCTGCTTTCAGAACGGGCTGCAAAATTGTATGCCTGGACAAGCAGGGTAAACTCCTTTACAACGATGTCGTATATCCTCATGCCGCTTCGGGGCAAACTATCCAAAACGAGGGAATTAAAATAGCCGCATGGTGTCAAAAATATAATATCGAAGCAATAGCAATCGGTAACGGAACCGCAAGCAGGGAAACCGAAGCATTCATTCGCGGCTTAGGCTTGCCTTCGGAAATTCCGGTTGTTATGGTGAACGAAAGCGGTGCAAGCGTTTATTCCGCATCACCAGTTGCTCGTGAGGAATTTCCTGATTATGATATTACCGTTCGAGGTGCAGTATCTATCGGAAGAAGACTTATAGACCCGCTTGCCGAACTGGTAAAGATTGACCCGAAATCAATCGGGGTAGGCCAGTATCAGCATGATGTTGACCAGACACTTCTCAAACGCAGCCTCGATGATACTGTCATAAGCTGCGTAAACGCCGTGGGTGTAGAAGTTAATACCGCAAGTAAACAGCTTCTTACTTATGTTTCAGGTGTAGGTCCGCGGCTTGCCGAAAGAATTGTTCAGCACAGAAATGAAAAAGGACCTTTCGAGTCGCGCGAAGATATGAAAAGCGTTTCCGGCCTTGGCGCAAAAACTTTTGAACAATGCGCAGGCTTTCTCAGAATCCGCAACGCGAAAAATCCGCTCGATTCAAGCGCAGTTCACCCGGAAAGTTACGAAGTAGTAAACAGAATGGCAAGTAACCTGAATTGCTCGGTTATGGATTTGATTAAAAAATCAGAGCTTCGCGAACAGATAAAACTTCAGGATTATGTCACTGACAAAGTCGGCTTGCCTACTCTGATGGATATAAAAGATGAACTTAGCAAACCCGGACGCGATCCAAGAAAGCAGTTTGAAGTATTCAGTTTCACAGAGGGTGTGAATGAAATTAAAGATTTACAGGTTGGGATGGAACTGCCCGGTATAGTGACAAATATTACGGCTTTCGGAGCGTTTGTCGATATAGGCGTACATCAGGATGGTCTTGTACACATAAGCGAATTATCAGATGAATTTGTCAAAGACCCTGCGGATGTTGTTAAAGTTCACCAGCAGGTGAAAGTTCGTGTAATGGAAATTGATATCAACAGAAAACGAATTTCGATGAGTATGAAATCTGAGCGCAAGCCGGAACAGGAACAACCTAAAAAGGAAAAACAAAATTCACCCAGGAAAGTAAATAAAAAGAATACCCAAAATGACAAACCAAAATCCAAACCTGATAGAAATCAGCCTTTCGGAGATTCACTGGGTATCAAACTTAATTTTAAGTAGTAGACAAAATGCGACTTACAAAGTGATGTCATTTTGATTATAATAATGGGTGGCAGCCTCATCCTGATTTTTTTTCAGGATGGGGATGGTAAACTAATACGAAGCCATCCCTAAACTTCGTTTAAGGCTGCCACCCGTAGATTTATAAATTGAAAATACCAGGGCTGCGAATTATAAGAGAGATTCTTCACTGCGCCTTGCTTCGTTCAGAATGACAAACAGCTTATCTTATACTTGCTCTTATTTTTTGATTCCAGCCTCGTCCATCGAGTGGGTAGACATCGTTTTCCTGTGCCCAGCTATCCCACATCGCCGCCAGTTCCTCTACAATCTCCGGATGCTGCTCTGCAAGATTGGTTGTTTCGGTCCTGTCTTGTTCGAGGTCATAAAGTTCCCATGGACTGGTATATGGCGGCCGGAACGTTCCTCGCGATACAAGTTTCCAGTTTCCTTTTCGTATTGCACGATTTACTTCATGCTCGAAGTATAACGCTTCTCGTTCTACGTCGTTGCCTGTAAATGTCGGTACGAGACTCTTGCCCGCTAATGGATAAATTATATTCCTCTCGAATTTTTCAGGATACACCGCACCCGCAAGTTCAAGGCAGGTCGGCATGATATCTATTATGTGCCCGAGAGTAGGACAGAAAGAGCCTTTCTCTACTTTGAGCCCTTTGGGCCAGTGAACAATCATTGGCGATGAAATCCCGCCTTCATGCACGTAACTTTTATACAACGTGAACGGCGTATTGCTTGCATTGGCCCAGGCTGTGCGATAACTTTCCTCCGTTTGAGCTGTACCGATTGTATTTATATTTCCATTACCGGCTTGTTCTGCACAAGCGCCATTATCGGAAATAAAGATTATAACCGTATTATCGATTGCATTATTTTTTTCAAGTGTTTTGAGAATCTTTCCAATATTCTGATCCATGCAG
>JAFGPS010000077.1 GCA_016936075.1 Sedimentisphaerales bacterium
CACCTTGTTTTAAGCACGTTCCACACAAACGATGCGCCCAGCGCGATAAGCAGGATGGTATACATGGGCGTTGAGCCATATTTGCTTGCTTCGACAGTCAATCTTATCATTGCCCAGCGTCTTGTGCGTCGAATTTGCGAACGATGCAAAGAGCCTGTACAGATGAGCGAAGAGCAACTCGAACGTATGAAAATCAGCCCTGAAAGGGCTAAAAACGCTGTTTTATATCATGGAGCAGGCTGCAACGCATGTGCAAATACAGGCTATTACGGGCGATTGCCGATTTTCGAATTCCTTGTAATCGATGGTGAAATACGAGAAGAGTTAGTTTCCGGTGCAAAAGAATCCAGAATTCGTGAACTTTCAAGAAAAAAAGGCTATCATGGTTTATTTGAAAGTGGTATAAATAGAGTCCTTGCTGGCTTGACAACTGCAGAAGAAGTACTCGGGGCAACTATTATCGAAGATTGATAAATAAGGAAAAATCTGCTTTGAGATAATAAAAAATCAAAGTACTAATACGTAAATTCAAAAAAACTGATTTAAGATTTAGAAATAAAAAGAATATTTTGATATAACGATTTTGAGTAGTCTATTATTATAAAAAATGTAAAATTGGTGTTTATTATTCACCATGTAAATTATGAAAACTCAAATATTAACAAATTGACAGGATTGACCAGTGATAACATTCAGATATGTAGCTCGTGATAATACAGGTGAATTGACGGAAGGGATAACCAGAGCGGCTACCGAGACGGAAGTTTTAGGTTGGCTTCGCGACCAGGGATGTACTCCGGTTACCGTCGAAACACTCGATGTTGGTGTTAAAAAGAAACTTCACCTTCCGTTTTACCAGCGTATTACATCAGGTGAATTAGCCGCTGTTTTCTGGCAGTTGTCTACGATGGTCGAAGGCGGAATTACAATGGTCGAAGCACTTGAAGCCATCGCGGAAGACATCGATAACAGCAAACTCCAGCAAGTGCTCATGCAAATACTCGAAAATTTAGAAAGAGGAGATCAGATTTCTACAGGGATGGGGGAATTTCCGAGTGTATTCAATAAACTTGTCTGCGCACTGATTCTTGCCGGTGAGACAGGCGGAAATATAGCGATTGCATTTCAAAGAGTTGCGGAATATTATACAAATCGTGACAAACTCGCAAGAAAAATCAAAAAAGCTATGGCTTATCCGGCCTTTGTTTTTGGCTTTGTTCTCTTAATTGTGGTCGTTATTATGACACTTGTAATACCAAGATTTATAGAAATCTTCGACCAGTTTGGAGCAGGTAATTTACCCGCTTTTACTCAGGCGTTTATGAGCTTTTATTATGTTTTTTATAATTACTGGTATTTCATTATTGCTGGTTTTTTGGGTTTGATATTTTTGTTTTATTTTCTATATACAAAAACCGAATCTTTTCACGCTTTCTGGTCCAGAATTGCACTTAAATTGCCTTTGTTTGGAAAACTTATAAAGTATGCGTTCGTATCATCATTTTGCAAAACATCGTCGAACCTGCTTCGTGGAGGTGTACCTGTAATTGAGGTATTTGAGATATTATCGGAAATGAATGCAAATGATATAATAAAGGATACAGTTGACAGGGCAAAAGAAAGTATTATCGCTGGAACGAGTATATTTCTGAGCATGGCTACAACAAAATTCTTCCCAAATATGCTGATAAAAATGGTCAGAGCGGGTGAAGATAGCGGTGCTTTATGGAAAACTTTAGACAAAACGGCTGATTATTACGAAGATAAAGTCGATGCACAAATATCCGCAATGACCAACCTGCTTGAACCGTTAATGATTATTCTGGTTGGAGCAATAGTTTTGGTTGTTGTTTTAGCATTGTATATGCCAATATTCTCTATGTCAGATATTCAAAGTGGTTTATAGGGCCTATAGTGTATAGGGCATAAAAAAAGTTCTAAAACAAGTGAATATTATTAAAAAAATAGTGAAAAGCATGTTAAAATAGATAAGATATTGCTTGACAAAGGTATGGTTGATAGTTTATAATATACGTCTGCAAACTAATAAAATGAAGAATCTGTGGAAGTGAAAAAATTATCATTTGAAATGTTATCCGCTGAAGGTGGATTAAAAATCGAAGAAATGTTTAGGCGGATGGGTACGCCGCGAGATATAAATAGTGTGTATTAGTTAAATTAAATTGTTTTGAAAGGTAAAAGATCATGAGAAGTAGAAAAGGGTTTACACTTATTGAATTAATGGTTGTTATTGTTATTGTTGCTATTTTAGCAGCGGTCGTTGTTCCGATGTTAGTTAGCAGGGTTGAAAGAGCTAAAACATCAGAGGGCAAAGCTATTGCCGCTCAGATTGCAACTGCACTTCGTGCTACTGTAGCTGAACAGGGCGTTGTTACTGGTACTACTGCTAATTTAGGTGATCCCACATATGATTCTGATGGCGCAATGACTGTTATGGGTTTGGGTTTTGGCACTGCAGAGCTTGATGGCAAATATTATCAACAGAGCGGCTCTTCTTGTACGGGTGTAGCACTTAATGGTGATGGTACATTGAACTATACTATTTTAGTGAATTCTCGCGATACTACAAAAGCTCCTGATGTTACTATGACATGCACTTCAAATGTATCAGTCTTTAATGTGGATTAAGAAGACAGATAAATAGGAAAAGCTTTCTATTTTATAAAATTGAATAATAAGAGTGGGGCTTTTTATCTGTTTGGGTGAAAAAGCCCCGCGATTATATTTTTATCAGGATACAAATGCCGGTAAAGGATATACATTTCGTTAAAGGCGTGACGCTTATCGAAGGGCTTGTCGCGATGGCGATAGTATCAATACTTGGCGTAGGAGCGCTTTCATATCAATATTTCGGTGCAAAACATTTCCGCATTGCACACGAGGAGTTGACTGCGACACGTATAGGACAGCTTGTTATTGAAGACTGGAAGGCAAACGGCGCCATAGATATCATCAATTATGATGTGACCGAATTAGGTTTAGGTTTTGAGAAACCTGATGCCGGAGATAATAGTTACTATACCATTGGAATTGATGGCGTAAATTTACACTTGATACTTTCTTTCGATGATGTTGAAGTTGATGAAGAAGTTGGTGTTACGCTTCGTCAGATAAATGTGAAAGTGCAATGGGAAGACAGCTCAGGTAATTTATCATCCAGTAATTCTATTACACTCTCGACTTATGCGAGGTTAGACTCGGACTAAAAAGAACATTATGAGAAAAACAAGACGAAAATTTGCCAAAGGTATTACACTTGTCGAATTGTTAATGGGAGTTATTGTCTCACTCATAGTTTTATTTACAGCAGCTTTGCTCCTGGTTTCAGGCCATAAAGGCTGGGCCAGTACATATAAGTATGCCTATGGTAATATTCAGGTGAATGCTCTTGAAACAATGATAGCGTTCGGCAAGACCGGCAGGATGTCTAATAAATCAGAGTATGTGCTGTATAATTATGACGGCTCGACTTTCGATGGGCCCGTACTTCCATCTGACCCGACAAATCCCGTAGAAGTTGTTACCGGTAACGCAATTGAATTCAGGTATTGGGATGAGGACTTAAAAGATTCTTTCATGGATACCGATGTTACTGGAAATGCTTTTGCTCTTTTTTATGTCGATGATGAAGTGCTGAAGGTTGATCGCGGCAAAGTTGATATGTCAACAGGTAATAAACTGCCTGCTTCAAGTACACAAATTCTTGCTGAAAATGTTCAGTCCCTTGAATTCAGTCATACTACAAATAACGCAGAAGGTGACGGAAATGGTTGTATAAAAATGGACCTTGCTCTTTATGACCCGCAGGAGGACAGGGGGATACACGTTAAAACAGCTACATTAATGCGTAATGTCTGGCCATAGTGGCCATAGTGAAGGATTATAAAAATGAATGCTTCATATCAAAAAAATATGTACGGAAGCAGAAAAGCATTTGCGCTTGTTATGGTGCTTGTTGTTGCTATTGTACTTACTCTGCTTGGTGTTGGTTTGCTGCAAGTTTGTTATGGCGTGCGTTTGCGCTCGATGAAACTCAAGAGAGAAACAATAGCAATGTTAGCAGCCGAAGCAGGCTATGAAAAAGGTATCTTCTGGATGAGCCAGCAGGATGATGTATTGACCGGTCTTTATAATAGTGAGCCCGGCTCGGTTGGTTCTATCAGTTTTGCAGGCGGAAAATGCGATTATGAAGTTCAGTTTTATAATTTTATAGGTTCCAGACCTATTTTTAGAATACTTTCCACTGGTACAAGCGGTCTTGCAAGTCGTGTCGTTGACGTTTATGTTATGCAGAAAATTACCGGATGGGATATGGGAAAGTGCCGCATTCCAACAGGTACATCATCCACCGGAGAGGTCAATTTTGCAAATGGCGAAATAATAAATATACCTATACATATAAATAATCTCAAAGACAGTCCGGATAACAGGGACATTTATATTATAGGCAGTCCGCAATTTCTGGAAAAAGTCGAGATGGGTGAATCGCAAAACAATGGTTTAATTGATAAATACAGTGGATTTATGGGATTATTCGATGGTGGTATTCTTTTTGACCAGCCTGATGTCAGGATAACAGATGAAGACGTTGTGCAGAGCAAGATTGACCGTTTTACCAACAGTACTGATCCTTCTTATATTTTTGAGCCTGAGGGAACCGCGAATCTTCCAAATCCGCAAAGCGCAGTTCAACTTGAATTTTTTGTGGAATCGGCGATAGGATATGTGCGCATAACGAATAACTGTACAGTCAGAGGAGCAAATCCCGGTATTTATGATTATCGTATTGTATCCGGCACAGACGGAACGCAGTACGAAAAATACAATATTTATGCATATCATTATAAACCGGATGATCCAAGCAATATTATTACTGTCCCGATAGAAGATACTTATGTTAAACAGACTTTCCCAGGCTCCGGTGCGGTGAGTGATCCAGGCGGCCAGATATTTATAAATGGTAATGTTGTTATTGGAAGTGCTGATTATGACGAAATGGTTGTTAAAGGTAAGCTGACAGTAGTAGCGACCGGTACTATCTGGATTGCGGATACGATAAAAGTCAGTGAGCCGCTTCATGGCGGTACATTCGTGCCTATAAAGAATAATGAGAGTGTTTTGGGTTTGATTTCACAGAGGGTAATTAAGGTTATTGATCCGGGGCTTTCGGATGATTTCGGTACACTTGATCCTGTTGAGGATATTATAGTCGGTAATGCAAATATGCATTCTTACGTTCCTGTTGCCAATGGTGCAAACACAACAACAAATGTTAGGTACCTTCCTGACCCGACAATAGTAATAGCCGCGATTACAGTAGGTGGCGGCGGCTGGGGTGCTGAAAATGTCGGAAACAGAAAAGAATTTGATGGTAGTCAGGATGATTTATTGGTGATTGGCTCAATAAGCGAAGCAGTACGTGGAGTTGTGGGTATTGTTGGTACTGATGGTTTTATTAAAAAATATACTATAGATGAAAGATTGCTTGAAGGCGTTCTTCCGGGTAATATATGGTTTGGCGGTAAATATATTCCCGCTCCTGCCGGATGGCATGACTATAGAACAGATAATTAGGCTTAAAATGAAATGTATAAGAAGACAGCACAATAAAGGCTTTACGCTTATCGAGATTCTTATCTCGTTGGTGATAATTGCAGTGGCTGTAGTTGGTGCTGTAATGTTTCGCTATTTTTCAGCCAATAATGCGCGTATATCTGATGTTCATACAGGCGCAGGACAGGTGTGCCTGCTGATTCTGGAAGGATGGAAGGGCGCTGGAGGTCATACGGACTATAATCCTAATACCGAAATAGGCCCAGAAATACAGGCAAGTTCTGATATTTCTATTGGAACGATAAGCAGCGGACAGTACCCTGTACAATTAACAGGCGGTACGAATACTTACTATTTCGTTAGTCTGGCTTATGATGAGGACGTTGATGGAGATGGAACAGATGATTCCGGTATACGAAAGCTTACAGTTGCAGTAACCTATTACGGCTCGGGTTCACAGAATAAAACCGGGTATGCAAAAACAGTTAAAGTCAGTGATTTTGTCAGAGTATATTAATCTGCGGATCATAGTGAAATTATGCAGAGCAGGAAATACAAAAATAAAGGCATTACTCTAATAGAGCTTATGGTAACAGTAGTTATTATTGTTGTCGCCATTGTGAGTATTAGTGGTGTTATTGCCGGTGTTCATAAAGATTACTCGAAGATGTATAAACGAGTTCATGGTAATGTTACTAACGAATCATATACAGCACGTCTTAAATTTGATCAGGTTTGCAGGCGAGGAACAGCAGGAAAAGCGTTAATTGATACATCTATTCCATCTCTTGAAATTTGGTATTATTCAGTGCCTAATGTTAATGATGAAGCCTATCTGCCACCTGATAAATTCGCAAGATTTTATCGCAGCGACACAAATCTTATGCTTAGTACAGGAGATATCGGTTCAAGTGCTGATACAACTCAGATAGTAGCAAGTAATGTAATAGGATTAGAATTTTCATATCTCAATCCAAAGAGTGTCCAGATGGTTATGACACTAAAGGACCAAAATCATTCGAAAACAATTACTTGCGGGTCAGTGATGCATAATCCTATTCCTATTGTGGATGAACCGGCAGAGCCGTAATGTTTAATCCTGATTGTAGTTAATTGTTTTCCCGCGATTAGGAGCAGAGGTAATATTATGAAAAAGAAAAGCCGAAAATTTAAAAACAAGAAATCCGGTTCTATGCTGGCTCTTGCAATGGTGATTATTCTTGTATTGGCTTTAATTGGAATTGGCCTTATCCGATTGGGTCTTAATGCCAGAGTTCAGTCAATGAAAGATGTAACTCAGATTTCCGCACGTTCTGCTGCAGATGCCGGTATTGAACACGCTGTTCGATATATGATAGATTCATGGAATGCATCTGCAAATAAATCGGATTGGGTAGATAATCTATGGTATGATGCTGCTGTTTGGACTAATCCTGCGATACCGGCGACCGAAGCTGGATATACCTCTCCTGTGATACAACTTGGCAGCGATACTTATGGCAAGACCGAATTCCAATACACTATATATAAAGGTATTAGAGAAAAAGGTTACCAGATAGTTTCAACTGGAACAGCTACATCCAGAAGTACTACGAGGACTGTACACGCAGCGGCAGTACTGAAATCATCATATATCGGTGTTGGTGCAAAAGAAGATATATATTTGGCTCCGAATGTTCAACTCGATACGATACCGGCGGATGAAAAAATAGTAGTTCAAACTAACGGTACTGATGATGGTATAATTACAGTTAAACCCGGTGTTACTGTTCCCGGTGATGTTGTTTGCGGACCCGGAGGAAATCCTGATGACGCTATAGATAGTAAAGGTATAATAGAAGGTCAGCAATTGGCTGCCGAAGAAGAAATAGATTTTCCGCCAATATTAGCCCCAAGTTTTACGTCTGGAACTTTTACCATAACTACTGAACCCAATGTTGTTACTATAGGAACAGTTGATTCATCAACATCTATCCAATTGGATGATATGTATTTTGGTACAGGTGGTCTGGCGGGCGTTGATACACTTGAAATATCAGGTAACGTAGATATATTTGTCGATGGCCAAACATATCTTACTCCAGGTACAAAAATAATTGTTGCTGATGACTCCACTTTGGATTTATACCTGGGAGGAAACTTCTGGGCACAACCTGGCTCTTCGATAATATATGGTGGTGAAGTAAGTACTGAAGCTGGTATTATTGAAGCTGCTTCGAATATTAGCATAAAAGGGACTGTAGATTCAGATGGAAATGTACTATGTGATGAGATTCGTTTTCAGCCTGATGGGGATTTTTACGGAACTATTTATGCCCCGGATGCTTCTATAGAATTATGGCCAAATGGTGATTTTTATGGTGCTGTTGTCGGTGGCTACGATGTTTTGATAAAACCAGGAGGAAGTTATTATTATGTACCTGCATTGGTCAATACACAGGATTTAGAGGTTCTGTATATGGGTATAAAGTATGGTAGCTGGTGGGAAGAAGGGAATTAATTTTTTTATAGCGTATAGCGTACAGCGTAGAGCGTTTCAAATAAGTATTTCGACCTGTCCGGAAATGACAGGGTTCGATAATTTCTGTGTTTTCTGTATCTTTTAGCCGCTAAATATAAGACCTTTAAAAAGTATTATTTTCATTTCAAATTTTCAAATCCATTATTTTATTTTTTTATGTAAATCCTTGTGGCAAATACATTAAAAAAGTTTGCATATTTTAATGAAAGCAATTATAATCCCCCGAGAATATATATAAGACACAGATGACTCGTCACGGAAAAGGTCGATGCCGTAGCGGGACAGAATGGATTAAAAATGACTTTGGGTCTTGTAATTCCGCCAAGACGGATAAATTATATTGGCAACTGACAAAGGAATGAAAATGCAGCTTGGGCGCAAGGATATATTTGGTTTGGACATAGGCTCATATTCGGTAAAGCTTATGCAAATGCGCAAGACCAATAAAGGTTGGTCGGTTGTTGCAGGTGCTATCTCAGAGATCAATTCTAATATTCTTGGAGATGTGGGCCGGAACGAAGCCAATGTAACCAGGGCAATTCGAACTTGCCTTCGTCTTTCGCGTGTTCATACCAATTATGCTGTTTGTGCATTAGGTGGAAATGAAGTAGCGATACGTAATTTCGACTTCCCCAGCTTACCTGAAGATGAACTTGAGAATGCAGTGCTTTTTGAAGCAAGGCAGGTTTGTCCCTTTACAACTACTGATATTATGGTTGACTATAATCTTATTCCAAACGGCCTGGACAGATCATGCGGTTATCTTGTGGCTGCTACACATAAACAGGTAAGTAATCTTGAAAGGATTACAAAGAGAGCAAAACTGAACTGCGCTATGATTGACGCAGAAGCACTTTCGATTTTGAATTGTTTTACGGAAATAGAAAAACCCGGACCTGATCATGGTACGGCAATTTTAAATATAGGTAATAATCATACGACAATGGTAATCGAAGGTAAAAAGGGCTGGCCGTTTGTGCGAAACTTGAATTATGCCGCAGAAGAAGTAATACAACAAATCGCTGAAGAGCACAGTCTTAAGCAGGATGAAATAAGGAAAATGTTTTTGGATGAGATTGATGAAATGCCTTCGGAAGTTTACAGGTCATTGAGTAAACATACAGAGAATTTTGTTAGTGATATCGAAAAGACACTGCTGTATTATTCGACGCAGGAAAATTCGTTCAATATTCAGAAGGTTTTAGTCTGTGGCGGGGCTGCGATGTACAAGGAAATTGTTAAATTGCTTAGTAGTATGCTCCCTGTCGAAACTGTGTTATGGAATCCATTCAATAAGATTCGATGTAAATGGCTTAAGAATACCAAGGGGATTTTGTTGAAGAATATGCTTAAAAAGAATGGTCCTGCTATGGTTGTATCCGCGGGACTGGCGATGAGAACAATTTAGCGTTTGGAATTAAGAAATTTTTAGTTATGCATACGATTGATTTATTAAAAGGTCAGGGAATACCTCAGAAGACAACGCTCGGAAGTGTTTTTTTTACTGCGTTGGTTTTCGTTCTGCCGTTGCTTATCGGTGCCTGGATGATCGGAATGTATGCAACAAATAAAATCAATCTTGATGTAATGGAACGTCAGGTAAGTCAACTCAAGGATAGTGCAGATGAGATAGAAAAGCTTGAAAGAGAATTGAACAATTTCAAACCCGAATGGATTGATATCAAGAAGTGTGTTGATACGTACATTCAATGGACACCCGCATTGATTTCGGTAGTTGAAAATATGGATGATGATATGCTAATTGATAGTTTAGTTGTGACCAATGATGGAAGCAAAGGAACATCAAGAAATAACACTACCGATCCAAACTCAATTTCTATACCTCAACGTACTATGGCGGCCCAATTCAGCCTAAGAGACCCAAACATGATAAAATTAAATCGTTTAATGGGTGACTATAAGAAAAAACTCGATGTTAAAAAGGAGTTGTTGTCTGATTTAATCAACCTTGAATATTTTCAAACTCCTCAAAATCCGGATAATTCTTATACTATGAATTTTATTTTCAAGAGGAAAAAATAATTCATGATTTCTATTAGTCGAAATAATTTGCAAATTGCAGGTGTGATTTGGGGAATCAGTGTAGTTGTTTTTGCGTCGATTTATATGTTTATTCTCAAGCCGCAAAAATTAGATATGGACAACTATGCTGTAAAACAGCAAAAAATAGATACAACAGACTTCGAATTGCAAAAGAAACAACTGCGCGAGCAAATCGATAGCATAAAAGTTAATCTTGACGATTTTGTAATAGGGTCGGATTATGTACAGGATTTGGCATCGGTTGAAATTTTTAATTTGGCCAAGGACAACAATCTTGATTCTTTTCTTATTAGACCATGGCGAGATAAAGAAGTCCCAGCTTTCAAGAACAATAAATATGTGTACGGCCAGTTCATACAAGTCAGCTTTAACGCGACTTTCAATGAGTTTGCACAATTTCTTAATAAGCTCGAAAGGCATGAGCCGTATATATTTATAGACTCTTTTTCAATAAAAAGATCAACCGATGGAAATAAAAAACATGAAGTGGATATGGATTTAGCAATTCTGGTTGAGAAAAACAAAACATCGAAAGGAGCAAAGGGATAGTTATTGCCTCTATAGATTTTTTATTAATACTAATAAAATAAATTTTAAAGAGGAATTAAAGAGTATCTTATAAATAAATGAGAACTGTAGCGATAGCAAATCAAAAGGGCGGTTGTGGAAAGACAACTACGGCAGTTAACCTTGCCGCGGCTTTCGCTGTTCTGGGTAAACGCGTACTTTTAATAGATCTTGATCCACAGGCTCATGCTACATTAGGATTGGGTTGTGATCCAGAAGCCGTTGATAAAACTATATATGACCTTTTTGTCGATACTGATACACCTGTACCCAGTATGACCGTTGAGACTAACGTTCAGAGGCTTTCTTTACTTGCAAGTAATGTATTGCTTTCGGGAGTTGAGCTGGAACTTGCACCGATGGACGAAAGGGAGCATGTCATGAGCAACAGGCTCAAGGAAGTTAATGGCTCATATGATATGTGTTTAATTGACTGTTCACCTTCGCTTAGTTTGCTTACTATAAATGCTCTTGTCGCGAGCGACCAGGTGTTAATACCTGTGCAGACTCATTATTATGCTCTTGAAGGATTACGGCAACTTCTTGAAACGGTCGATATTGTTCAGAGGCGTTTCAATGAAAATCTGGAAATTCTTGGTTTATTGTTGACTTTTGTTGAAAGCAGAACGAAACTAAGCAGACAAGTACAGAAACAGATGAGAGAATATTTCGGTGATTTAGTGTTTACTACAGTAATACATAAAGATGTAAGATTAGCGGAAGCTCCGAGTGCTCATGAGCCGGTTTTTGTTTATGCGCCTGAATCCACTGGTGCATATGAGCATAGAATTTTGGCGGAGGAGATAGGCTAAGCAGATGGATAAAAAAAACAGGACAGGATTACAGAGTAAAATATCGAATATTTTCGCCGGCGTACCCGTGCCAAAGAAAAGTAAATCTCTGTCTGAGCATACAGAGCCTGAGAAAAAAGAAGAAACTTCTGAATTGTCTTCACCTGTTATAGAAAATGTTGTGGAAGATGACAATTTGGAAGCTGTATTCTCACAGCAGGATCAAGTTGAAAAAACACTGGAATCCTCTATAGAGCAACAATCTGAAGTTGATTTGTCTGAAGAGCAATTTACTATAGTGGAAGAGCCGGATATAACAGATGATGTTTCCCATATTGAAGAAAGTGCGGATAAGAAACTACATGAAAAAACCATTTCTGATTCTGAATCTCTTTCTAATGATAGTGGAACTCAAGCACAGCAACCTGTAAAGGAAGAATCGAAAGAGGATAAAATGCCGGTTAAAAAAACTATACCGGCGATTCCGATTAAAGAACCAATAGATAAAAAAACTGTGACAACAAAGCAAGAGAATGAAATGCCTGGGATGCCTAATGCCATGCGTACTCCAAAGCCTCTTGTGAATAACATTCCAAATTTTAATGTTAAAACAAAAAAATCTAAACAGTTTTCAAAAAAGCCATCTCTGAAATCAAAAAGTAGAAACATAAAATCCAAGACATCTGTTAGTCAGCCCAGGCAAACAAAAATGGTAGTATTATTTATTGTTGGATGCATAATATTAGTTCTGGTGCTATTAAAGAATTTCGGTTTTTTTGAAACGAGTTCGGGTAATTCGAAAATTACAGAACAATCTGGTTCTTTGGCAACACCAATTACAAGTACAGGGAATATGATAATCAATTGGTCACCGCCGTCTGTTTATCCTGATGAACTTAGGGATCCGATGATGGAGACGGACGAAACAGATAACGTTGACAATCCTGGTAATAAAGCAGAGTTTGTAGTGACTGTTATTTCAATTGTTGATGGGCAATATCTGGCGACTATAGATGGTGAACGAAAAAGAACAGGTGATATGGTGGGAAACGCTAAGATAATAGAAATATCAGAAGATTATGTTGTTTTTGAGAAGGATGGTAAAATTTGGAACCAGACTATTGGGCAAGAGAGAAATTAATAAAGATATTTTTTTTTGGGGATAAACAGAAAGGAATTATTATGAAGAATTTTTTTGGAAAAGGAAATAATGGCATTTTTTTGGTCTTACTTTTGATCCTGGGATTATGTACTGTTGGTATTGCTCAGGATGCTCAGGAAGGATCCATGACAAAAATTGAAGAAAAAATGCGTCAAAACATTACATTGAATAGCCGCAATGCGCCAATTGATGATGTTCTCAGGTCTATTTCAGAGCAGGTTCAGTTGAATATCGTAAAAAGCCCTCAAATCACAGATACTGTCACTGTTGATATACGAGAAGTGCCTTTAGAAGAAGCACTGAACCAAATCCTTACAGTATATAACTGTGGTTATGTTGCAACTGAAAATATGATAAGAATTGTACCTGCCTCGCAGCTTACCCAGGAAACAGAAAAAACATTAAGCAAAATTTATCGAATATGGTATGCAGATGTAAAAGAAGTTGAAACTGCGTTAACAAAAATAATATCGAATCGAGGAAGTATCGCTTCAAGTATTGGAACAAGTAATATAATCGTGACTGATACTGAGAGCAAAATTAAAGCTATTGATGAGTTTCTTCAAGAGGTAGATCGCCCGACACCTTTGATAGAGGTTGAAGTTAGGATATATGACATTAAAAATACAAATGCTCTTGATATAGGAGTTGATTGGTTCGTAGGCAGAAATACCGGTTATGGAACACAGGCGACCGGTGGACCAATAACGGGTATGTCTAATAGCGATCCATATGTTAATAGTACTTTTAGCAGTACAATCAATAAAGTAGGTTCGACTGGTGTTCTTGATTGGGGAATACTTACTAAACACATGGATATAGAAGTCCTCTTTTCTGCAATACAACAGAAAGATTGTGCTAAACTTCTTGCCAATCCAAGAATCAAGGTTCTTGATAATGAAACAGCATCTTTTAAGGCCATTGAAGAAATTCCATATCAACAGCTTCAACAGGGCGGTTATCAGAGTTTTGGAACAACAGAGTTTAAAGAAGTTGGAGTCGAGCTTGAGGTTACTCCTCATCTTGCTAAAGATGAAATGGTACGACTTCATGTGAAACCTGTATTCAGCGTTCAAACAGGTGATGTTGAAATATCGACAGTTGGAACAGGAGGTTCGACTGTTACAAGTCCGCAACCTGTTGTAGATAAGCGTGAAGCTGATACTGTAGCTTTAGTAAAGAACGGCCAGACAATTGTGATTGGTGGTCTGCAAAAGCAAACAGTTAATCAATTAGTCACAAAAGTCCCGATACTTGGTGATATCCCTATCCTGGGATGGTTATTCACTTTTGAAGGAGAAGATACTGTTAACAGTGAGTTGGTAGTCTTTATCACACCAAATATTGTTGAACAGCCTGATATGACTGAAAGAGAAGCTTCGTATTTTGAAGGTACGTCTATTCCAACACCAAAATCTCCGACTACAAACCTTAATCCTGAAACAGGCAAATTGGAAATACCGCCAACTGAAGCTCCGTGAACTGATTTTGGTTCTGAAGAAGATTAGAAATTATATGTATAATAAATATTAAGTTATCTTTGTTATAAATGTTTGAGTTTTTTTATTCTTGTGAAGTGAAGAATCGGGCTGACAGGTCGAATCCGGTATTGCTTACTGGAATAGGATTTTTAACTTCGCAATATTATGGAAAATGACCGTCTGGATTAGTTATAAGAATTTGAGTGCGAAAGGGTGTTAAATAATGGCAGAAATAAGAAATATATTGGTTGAAGCCGTGGAGAGAGAAGCCAGCGATGTTCACATAAATGTCGGATTAAAACCGATTATTCGTATCAATACTGAACTGGTCGAAACGGAATTTCCTGTTATTACCGATGAAGAAGCAAGTGAGATCGTTTTATCATTGATAGGACAGGAAAGATTTGAAAAGTTTGAAAAAATAAGGGATATCGATTTCTCAACAAGTATTTCAGATCCAAACCAGAGATTCCGTGTCAATGCACATTATCAGCGTGATACAATTGCAATTTCATTCAGATTGATTTCTGATAGCATTCCATCGCTGGATGAGTTGAATCTTCCTGAAAAAATGAGAGATTTTGCTGATTTACCCAGAGGGCTGGTTCTTGTTACTGGTCATACCGGAGCTGGTAAAAGCACAACTTTAGCTTCAACTATCTCGCTAATTAACCAGAAATATAGAAAACGTGTTATTACAATTGAGGATCCAATAGAATATTGGCTGACCAATGACAAATGTATGATAGAACAACGCGAAGTAGGTTCGGACTGCCCTAATTTTGCTACTGGTTTAAGGCATATTTTGCGTCAGGATCCTGATATTATTATGGTTGGTGAAATGCGCGACCTTGAAACTACAAGTTTTGCTCTTACTGCCGCTGAAACGGGACATCTTGTTTTCAGTACTCTTCATACTGTAAATGCTTCTCAATCTATCGAAAGAGTTATAGATATTTATCCCGCAAATCAGCAAACACAGGCACGAACAATGCTTGCTAATGCTTTGCAAGCCGTAGTATCACAAACTTTATTCAGGCGTATTGATCAAGCTGGTATGGTTCCAAGTACTGAAATACTTTTATGTACTTCGGCGGTTAGAAACTGTATTCGCGAGAACAGAATATACGAAATTCCGAATATTATCGAGACTTCTCGCCGCTTTGGAATGCACCTTATGGATAATAGCATCGCCGAATTGGCAGCAAAGGGATATATTGAGAGAGAAGAAGCAATTTTGCGTTCTAACAATCGCGGAAAAATGGAAAAACTACTCCGTCTTGCTGAGAATTCAAAATAATTGTTTACGCGTATTTAAAATTTCAGTTTCATATCCGAAATAACTGTGGAAACAGGAAATCATTTTGCCGAAATGATTTCCTGTTTTCTTAATAGTTAAGAAAAAAAGTTTTCATATAAGTTCCGATTTTTCACACTAAAATCGGGCATCGACATCCTCTTTCTATTGCTTGTAACGCTTTTTACAAACTATTTACAATACATTTCAGGTTTTCATCGTCTATATTATATAAAGAGAGTTCTTTATTGTTGTCATATTTAAGGAGCAGAAAAATGATTATACAGAGGAAAAGATTAATTGAAAGTTTCGTAATTGTCCTTTCAATTTTTGCAATTCAAACACAGGCACAAATAAGTCATATCGAGATTCCGCCTTTTTCATCAAATGTTATGATACCTCAAAGCAGGGCTCGTGCATTTGCACCTGATAGAGGTGGTTCTGTAGAAATTACCGAAATAGGTGCGCTAATCGATATTCTGGAAAACACAGCGACTACGACAATAGAAATTCGGCTTCACAATACATCGAATCGCAGGCAGGAAGCCGAACTGATTTTTCCTGTTCCCGATGGTGCTGTAGTTACGGGTTTTGCTTATGACGGCCCGGGAAGAATGATAACGGCCAAAGTACTTCCCAAAGACGAAGCCAGAAGAATATATGATAGCCTTGTCGCAAAAATACGCGATCCTGCTCTTGCTGAATTTATCGGCTATAACCTGATTCGTTCGAGCGTTTTTCCAGTCGAAGCAAACAGTAATCAGAAAGTTCGGCTGACTTATGAACATTTACTTGAGATGGATGGTAATCGTGTGGATTATTTTTTACCTCGTACAGAATCACTCGAATATAAAGTTCCGTGGGAAATTAAAGTTAATATAAAATCAAAACGACCTGTTTCTACAGTTTATTCACCTACGCATAATCTAATTGGCCTGAAAAAAATCAACCTTGAAAATATGGAAGAAAAGGAAGGCCCTGTAGAAATTTCAGCTCATACAGAAAAGGGAGCAAATGTCCCCGGACCGTTCCGCCTTTCTTATCTGATGGAGGATGACGGCGTAACCGCTTCGATGTTCGCTTATCCTGATGAAAAAGTTGGCGGTGGTTATTTTCTCTTACTTGCCGGATTGCCAGCTGATGTTTTGAATAACAAAGACGCGACCGCAATCAAAAGGGAAGTGACATTAGTAATTGATAAATCCGGAAGTATGAATGGCGAAAAAATCGAGCAGGTTAAGGAAGCTGCTTTGCAGATTATCGCCGGACTGAAAATGGGTGAAGCATTTAATGTGATTATCTATAGTAATTCTGTGGAGAAATTCGCGAGAAAGCCTGTAATTAAAACGAGGGAAACAGAAGGCCAGGCTCGTGAATATATAAAAGGGATGACACCAAGCGGCGGTACGAATATTTATGATGCACTGACCGAGGCACTGAGCCAGGAGCCTACAGAAGATATGATACCGATAGTTCTGTTCCTTACCGACGGCTTACCTACAATTGGTCAAACTTCGGAGCTTGTTATTCGAGAGGTTATAACAAAATCAAATCCATATAAGAGACGAGTATTCACATTTGGCGTGGGATTAGATGTAAATGCACCTTTGCTGGAACGAATTGCCGCTGAATCAAGAGCGAGAGCGGAATTCGTTTTGCCGAAAGAAGACGTTGAGGTAAAAATCGGCAAAGTATTCAACAGGCTTACAGGCCCGATTCTTGCCGAACCTGAGCTTGATGTTATCGAAGAAAATGGCGGTTATGCAATGGGCAGGACTCGTGACATTATTCCGAACAAACTGCCCGACCTGTTCGAAGGAGACCAGCTTATATTGCTTGGTCAATATGTTGGCAAGAAACCGATTACATTCAAAATCAGCGGCAATTATCTTGGCAAAGAAAGGTCCTTTAAGTTCACATTCAATTTCGAGAAAGAGAATGTGAAAAACGGTTTCGTGCCGCGTTTATGGGCAAGCAGAAAAATCGCTGAGCTTATTGATGATATTCGTCAGATGGGCGCGGATTCGAACGTCAACAGGAACGATCCAAAAGTCAAAGAGCTTGTCGATGAGATTGTTCGTTTATCCACAGAGTTTGGAATATTGACCGAATATACGGCCTTCCTTGCGAGAGAAGGAACCGACCTTGGTAGAAGAAGTGATGTAATGCGTGATGCGGAAATATTATTTGAGGAACGCGCATTGAACAGCCGCACTGGCAGGGGAGGTCTTAGTCAGGGTTTCAATATGGGCGCTCAAAGAGAACAGAAAACTCTTAATTATGATAATGGCTTTATCAATGAAAATTTCGACCGCGTTTCGATTACGAATGTCCAGCAGATAAATGACATGGCGTATTATTTCAAAAATAATCGCTGGGTGGATAGCAGGCTTGTCGAAAGTGAATCAAATATTACACCGGACAAAGTAATCGAATTTGGTTCTGATGAGTATTTTGAGTTAGCAAGAAAATTAGCGGCTCAGGGCCGACAAGGCAGCATGGCTTTAGGTGGCGGTCGTGGCGGCCGCGGTGGATTTGGTGATGTTCTGATGAAAGTTGACGACCAATCTGTACTAATAAGAAACTCACAATAAGAAAAGCGGTTTATTTTGAAAGGGAAAATAATGAAAAATATGATAATATTAATGTCACTACTACTGGCTGCGGTTACAGTTTGCTTTGCCGGCTCAACGGATACAGTCGAACATGTCGCTATCGTAGAGACTCCATCGGTTTCAACTGAGACAACAGCCGAAGTTACTGGGATACGTCCTGCAAAACCACTCATTCAGATAGCGATTTTGCTTGATACGAGCGGCAGTATGGAAGGTCTTATCGAACAGGCAAAGACCGAACTTTGGTCAATTGTCAATGAATTCATCTTTGCCAAACGAAATGGTATGGAGCCTGAAGTGCAGGTATCTCTTTATGAATACGGCAAAAGCTCACTCGCCAGGAAAGATGGTTTTATCAGACAAATAGTGCCGCTCACAACTGACCTCGACAAAATTTCAGAAGAACTTTTTGCCCTTAAAACCAACGGCGGTGATGAATACTGCGGCTGGGTAATCCAGGAAGCTACGAAGTTACTGCAATGGAGCGATTCTTTCAATGATTTGAAAGTGATTTTTATCGCGGGTAACGAACCTTTCACACAGGGTTCAGTTGATTATAACAAAGCATGCAAGGAAGCTATCGCCAAAGGAATTATCGTCAATACAATTCATTGTGGCACAGAAAGCGAAGGAATAAGCGGCCATTGGAAAGACGGAGCGGTTTTAGCTGATGGCAGGTTTCTTAACATTGACCATAATAGCCAGGTTGTACAAAACAATATTAGCGCACCGCAGGATAAGGAAATTGCCGAACTTAATTTAAAACTAAATGGCACATATATAGCATTTGGAAATAAGGGAGCCGAAGGCCTGCAACGACAAATGGCTCAGGACCTGAATGCTTCTTCAAGTTCACGCGGAGCCGCAGCAGACAGGGCAGTGGCAAAGTCATCCTTCAATTACATAAATAGTAATTGGGATCTTGTTGATGCACTCAAAGATAACAAGGTTGATTTGGATGAAATTAAAAAAGAAGATTTACCAGAGAATATGCAAACTATGACTATAGATGAAAGAAAAGCTTATGCAGATGCGAAAGCAACCGAGCGTGTTAATATTCAAAAGAGGATACAGGAGCTGAATGCACAGAGGGAGACTTATATACAGGCGGAACTGAAAAAACTTGCTGCCGTTAATCAGAATGCAATGATGGGCGGCATGGGCAGTCGAGGTTCTTTTGGCTCAGCAGTTACTAATACAGTAAGAGAACAAGCAATGCAAAAGAGTTTCAGTTTTTCACAACCTTCACCATTGCCGAATCAGGTTAATCCAGGCCCTTCGGCTCCATAACGAAATGGATAAAAAGTAAGGAAGTAAACTGAGTTCGAGACAAGCGGAGAGTCAGTTTACTTCCTTTTTTATTTGCATGATAAAATCAGTTTAACGCTCATTGAAATTGACATATTCGCGTCTTTGCTCGATGCACTTATAAGCCGGACGAATTATTTTTCCGTTATTTACAAGCTCTTCCATTCTATGTGCGCACCAGCCGGCGATTCTTGAGATAGCAAAGAGCGGCGTATATAGTTCCTCGGGAATACCAATCATCTGATATACAAAACCAGAATAGAAATCTACATTTGCGCTTACTCCCTTATAAATTTTCTTTTCCTTTGCTATTACCTGTGGCGCCAGTCTCTCAATACGTTCAAGCAGATCAAATTCTTCCTGTCTTCCTTTTTCTTCGGCGAGTTTTTCAACGAATTTTTTAAATATTACTGCTCGCGGGTCGGAAATAGAATAGACCGCATGTCCCATTCCGTAAATTAGGCCGGATTTGTCGAATGCCTGTTTATGCAATAATTTTCCCAGATAATCCGATATTTGTGTTTCATCCTTCCAATCCGATAAATGTTCTTTAATATCAGCAATCATTCTTGACACTTTTATGTTTGCTCCGCCGTGACGAGGTCCTTTAAGCGAGCCAAGAGCTGCGGCCATTACTGAATAAGTATCAGTGCCAGTGGATGTCACTACGTGCGTTGTGAAAGAGGAATTATTACCGCCGCCGTGTTCGGCGTGCAGAACCAGAGCCATATCGAGAAGCTCTGCTTCAAGACGTGTGTATGCATTATCTGCCCGGAGCATATGGAGAATATTCTCGGCTGTACTCAATTCAGGATTCGGAGAATGTATAATCAGGCTTTGGTTGCCGTGATAATGTGCGAATGCCTGATAGCCGTAGGTAGCTAAAAGCGGAAACATTGCTATAAGCTGCAAACTCTGACGCAATACATTTTGAACAGATATGTCGTCAGGGGATTCATCGAAGCTGTAAAGAAGAAGAACACATCGTGCAAGAACATTCATCATATCTTTACTTGGTGATTTTAAGATCATGTCACGAGTAAAGTTCTCCGGGAGATTACGATATTGAGCGAGAACTGCTTCTAAAGCCTCTAATTGGGATTTTGTAGGCAAATCGCCCATTAAAAGAAGATAACAAGTTTCCTCGAACCCGAAACGCTTATCTTTTTGATAGCCGTTGATAATGTCCGTAACGTCAATTCCTCTATACATCAATTTTCCGGGTACCGGTATCATTTCGAATTCATCCATAATATAGGAGTGAACTTCGCCGATACGAGTCAGTCCGGCTAAAACGCCTTTGCCGCTGATATCGCGAAGGCCTCTTTTAACTTCGTATTTAACGTATAATTCAGGATTAACCTGGTTACATTTTTGTATTTTTTCAATCCAGTTGGCAACATTTTGTTCCAGGGAATGTTCCATTTGAAGGTTTTCTGTCATACTTTACCCTTTCAATTCAGTAATTTCTTTTCCTTGTTAGCCCGGTCATTATATTCGACTTTGCCGAAAAATGCCACTACTTTTCATATTCCGATAAAATACGCATTTATTCTACTTATTAGCCTGTTACGAAGGGGAACTAACCACGACTCGACTGAGCTCGTCGAAGTCGAATGAACACGATCCCTTGGGATGGCCAGGCTCAAATTAACACAAAAAAAGCTTCGTAAATTCTTTACTCGTGCTGATTTACTGTTTCATGAGTAGAATCATAGAGAGAATTTATCTTGTGGTTATTCTCAAGTAGTTTGGCTAATTTCAAAGCTTTTGCTTTTTCAGGAAGTCCATCATTTGAGAATATTTCGTTTATGATACTATTAAATTCTCTTACTTCCTTAATCTTAAGCAGATTTGTCTCAGCCTCAGTTTTAGCTGTAATATTTTGTCTTTGTTTTATTTCAGCTTCAAAATATTGTCTGGTTAGCCTTTCACTTTCTTTAAGATATGGAAATAACCAATATTTCATTCTATTCCAAAGTGATTTTTTCAAAGTGTTGTTAAATAGAACTCTAGTTTTTGGAGGGGTCGTAGATACAATTGAATTTAACTTATTTAAATTCAGTTTTCTACTCCCTATATCGGGAGTATTCATAAAAACCTCTGAATTTATTTGCCAAAAAGATTAAATATCAATTTTCCACATAATATAACAAACAACATGTACTATATACATTGTAGTCATAAATGCAATAGAAAATTTTAATGTTTTTGTGTTCATTCGTGTTCATTCGTGGTTTATTTATCGTGGTGTGTAAATGGATTTCCGCCTGCGCGGTACCGTAAGGCATCCTGTGGAGAATGACAAAGTCTCAAATCTGCGGATAAGAAATATTTGTTTGAGGCTATACTTCTCTAAGTATATTCGTGTGAATTCGTGATTATACTTATTCTCAACCTTCTACGATTTCGTAATCTGTCATTGTGCCGAGAAGGTTGTTGGCGAGGGTAAGGAAGGGCAGGTCGTTCGGGTCGTGGCCAAGAAGTTCGCTGCCGATTGTATCTACTGCTACCGGGTCGAAGCTTGCTAAAATCAGGCCGATATTTACTGCTCTGCCGGACAGGTGCATTCCTGATAAGGCAGTTGAAGCATCTACGATTGAAAGGTCGGGTTTTTTGTACATACAAATATCGACAACGGATTTGTCGGTTGAAGGGCTATGCAGTTGTGATTTGTTCCAGCCGCCGGAGTAAAATTTTCCCGGTGCGATTCCGAACATATTCTTCATAGCGATTGTGGTTTCTGTAAAACTATGGTCTTTCAGTACTGGTAATGAGATTATATATGCGTTCTGTACAATTTTTGGCATGTGAAAACGTTTTAGTTGAAATGCGTTTTTATTTTCGAGGACGATAGAATCCGCATCGTTAAAATCGAGAAGTTCTATATCATATTTCTTTGCCAGTTCTATATAACCAAGTGCTGCATATACGTTTGCGGTAGTTCCTGAGCCGCAACCTTCGCCTATTGCTATTTTTGCTTTGGAATGGGCTTTACAATACTGATAAACGGCTTCCGCGGCTTTTACATCGGTAGTGACAGGCGGCGGCGATGCAATTGTAAGATTAGGTTTAATAATTATCAAACCATCCTGCGGCAACTTCTCACCTGCTCCAATCAAATCCAGTGCTTTGGATATACTATTTTTATAATTATCAAATTTTACCTGTGCTACTATACTCATAATTACCGATGATAACGGAATATCTTATATATTTCAATAAGAACAAATTTAATCTTTGAGGATGTGAACAAAAATATACCAAAAGGGGTATTGACTATATCATATTTTTCGTTACATTAAACAATTCAAATATATAAGCATTGAAGCTGTAAAAAGATAATTGAAGTGAAAATTCTAAATTTGCCGATTTTACGGAAATTGTTAAAAAGTAGAATTTTATCATTTTGAGTATTTAAAAAATAATGTAATCCAATTAATGGAGATTGACATGATAGAAGTCAAAGAGCTACGGCGGAGTTTCGGGCCGGTTACTGCAGTTGACGGAATTTCGTTCAATGTCGCCAAGGGCGAGGTTCTTGGTCTTCTCGGTCCTAACGGGGCCGGTAAGACGACCGCTATGAGAATTCTTGCCTGTTTCCTGCAGCCTGATAGCGGCACGGCGACTGTTTGCGGGCATGACATTTTGAAAAATCCGGTTGAAGTAAGAAATTCAATTGGATATCTCGCGGAAAACGTCCCGCTCTATAATGAAATGACGGTCGGCTCGTTTTTGAATTTTATTTGCGATGTTCGGGAAATCAAAGGTAAAGAGCGTAAGGAAATGCTCGATAGAGTAATTCCTCTTTGCTCGATTGATTCGGTTTATCATCAAACGATTGATACATTGTCGAAAGGTTATAAGCGGCGTGTCGGACTGGCGGCTACGTTGCTTCATGATCCTGATGTGTTGATTCTTGATGAGCCGACGGACGGTCTGGACCCGAATCAGAAACACGGCGTGAGAAAACTTATTAATAATATGTCAAAGGATAAGTGTATTATAATTTCCACGCATATTCTCGAAGAAGTCGAAGCCATTTGCTCACGAACTATAATCGTAGCAAAAGGTCGGATATTAGCAGATTCTACACCGGCTGCATTGAAGGAAGAGCATAAGTGCGGTCTTGATGCTGTATTTCGTAAGATTACCATTTCAAGACCCGAGACTCAAGACATGAGACAAAAGACAAAAAAGACATGAGACAAAAGACAACAGACATGAGACTTTGGTCTGCTGTCTGTGGTCTGTTAGGAGTTTAGAAATGAATAGTTTTTGTGCAGTTTTTAAGAGAGAGTTGAAGAGTTACTTTTCTACTCCTCTTGCTTATGTGTTCCTTGTCATTTTCCTTTTTTTCTCTGGTTACCTTACATTCAAAAAAGGATTTTATACAATTCGCCAGGCTGACATGAACACATTTTTTGTTAATTTGCCGCTGCTGTTTGTTTTCATGGTACCATCGACCGCGATGCGTTTGTGGGCCGAGGAACGCAAGGGCGGCACAATCGAATTACTTTTCACATTGCCTATAACTATATCACAGGCTGTTCTTGGTAAGTTTGTTGCGGCATGGCTGTTTTTAGGAATCGCACTTGCACTTACTTTTCCGATGGTTATTACAGTAGCGTATCTCGGTGAGCCTGATATTGGATTGATTGTTGTAGGTTATTTAGGCTCGTTTTTAATGGCTGGTGGATTTCTTGCGATAGGATGTTTCTTTTCTGCAATAAGCAAGAACCAGGTAATCAGCTTTGTGCTTTCAGTGGTTGTATGTGCGATTTTCGTTTATGCGGGTATGCCGACTACATTGAACTACTTCGCAGGTTTTCTGCCAATGGGACTTGTTTCTGCGATAGAGAATATGAGTATGATGACACATTTTGAGTCACTGCAAAAAGGCGTGATAAAATTCTCGGATATTACTTATTTTATACTGCTGATTTCCGGATGGATTTATGCATGTGGTATTATTTTAGATGAAAGGAAGGCCAAATAATGAACCGGATGTTACGAGCTATTATTGGAGCCTGTCTTGTTTTAATAATTGTATTTTCGGCTATAAGTATTTGCCAGAATATAGGCTCTTCATGGAAGATAGATGTTACCAGTGAAAAACTTTATACTTTGTCGGATGGGACGAAATCTATTCTATCGAAATTAAATCAGCCGATTACCGCAAAGCTCTATTACGCCAGAACCGCGGCGATGAAAGGGCCTGACCAGATACAATTTTACAATAACTATTATGAATATGTTAAATCACTGCTGGAAGAGTATGCTTCGGTTTCCAATGGTATGGTCAATTTGGAAATAATCGACCCAAGACCCTTTTCAGAAGATGAGGAGCAGGCAATAGGATTTGGTCTAAAACAATTTCGTGTATCTGAAGATGAGAGTTTTTTCTTCGGTCTGGTTTTACAAACCCAGTTCGGAATTGATAGGACAATACCTTTCTTTTCACCTGAACGCAAAAGCTTTGTCGAATATGATATAAGTTATCTTGTTGATAGTGCTATCACACGGCAGAAAAACAAGATTGGAATTTTGAGTTCGTTACCAGTAGTAGGCGATAGTGAATATATGGCTCTTATGATGCAAAGACAGGGCCAACAGCCAAAATTACCATGGACATTTGTCGAGCATTTGAGAAAGAAGTATGAAGTTACAGAAATCCCGACTGATGTGAACGATATTAATGATGTCGATATTTTGATGATTGTTCATCCGAAGAATTTGCCACAGCAGACATTATTCGCTATAGATCAGTACATACTTAAAGGTGGTCGAACAATCATTTGTCTCGATCCTCATTGCTTTTCGGATGAATCCAATAGAATGACCGGCGGAGTGATGATGGCTTCGGAAAATAATCAAAGTTCCGATTTAAATGTTCTTCTGAGGACATGGGGTATTGAAATGCCTCAGAATCAATTTGCGGGTGATTTGAATTTGGCGGAAAGTCGGCCTGTAAGGGCAAATACTCCTTCACAGCCGATTATTGGATTGCTTAATCTTACACGAGATGCCTTCAATCGTAACAATGTTATAACAGCTCAACTGAACAATGTGGGAGTTTTATTTGCGGGCGTATTAAATATTATCGATGATCCGAATAAAACTGATGATGCGAAGATTGAGCGCACGCCGCTTATTATGACAACTGATAAAGGAAACAGCTTTGAAATTACAAATTCATACGAATTTATGGTGTTTGATCCGGCTGTTTTCATGCAAAAATTCGTACCAGGGACAAAACCTGTAACGATGGGTTATTTCCTTACAGGTCGATTTAAAAGCAGTTTTCCAGATGGTATAGAAATTGAAGATAGTTCGGTAGAGTCAGATGACCCGAATGCACCTTTGGTTACAAAGAAAATTACAGGTATCACTGAGGCTCAGGAAGATTGTGCCGTTGCGGTTTTTACTGATGTTGATTTCATAAGTGACAATATGGCATATCAGAATTTTCTCGGATTTGGAAAAACACCGATGGGTGATAACAGTGCATTGTTATTTAATACTATAGATGACTTGAGCGGCTCGAGCGATTTAATTTCCGTCAGGTCGAGGGGAAGTGTAAAACGCCCGTTTATTGTAGTCGATGAAATTGAAAAGAAAGCCGAAGCGGAAACATCTCAACAACTTGAACTTATTGATGCCGCTATTGTTGGCTATAATGCACAACTGCAATCAATTCTGTCTTCGGCAGGAGAAGGGCAGGAGGAAATTATCGGTAGTGAGATTATACAGAAGAGACGCCAGCTTGAAGAAGAAATATACCAGAAAGAAAAAGAAAAACGAAACATCAATATGGAAAAGAGTGAACAGATTGATATGCTTGGTAAAAAACTTTTACGGGCAAATACAATTTACGTTCCTATCGTAATTCTTATTGTTGCTATTGTTTTGTGGTTATGGCGCAGCTTGAGAAAAAGACATTATATTAGTCACACCAGTGATGCCTGATTTAAAGAGAGGTTTTGTAATGAGTAATAAAAAACTTGCGATATTAGGAATTATTGCTGCTGTTATGTTGGTATGGGCAATAATTCAGTCAAAGATTTCAAATGTATCTCGAAAAGTATCTACAGGAACGGCTTATCTTGTCAGCGGCGTGAATACTGATGATATAGGTTCGATAGTTATTAAGTCCGGCGATAAGACACTTACTTTGAAAAAGCAGTTAGGTAGTTTTGTTGTTGTTAATAAAGATAATTACCCTGCAGAAACAAATAAAATTAATGATTTAATAACAAGATGTATGGAAATCGAAGTATCTTCACAAATAGTAACCGACAATCCAGCTAACCATGAAGACCTTGGTGTAGCAGAAGATAATGCAAAGGTGATTGTGAAATTTCTTAAAACTAATTCTGAAGAGATTGTGGGTATTATTGTCGGCAATACAAAAGAAAACGGAAATGGTACTTATATGAGACTTACTTTTGAAGACAAGGTATATGAAGCAGCCGAGTCTCCATGGATAGAAATTGATCCTGTTAATTATATTAAAAAGCAGCTTGTAGCATTAACTCGTATTGATACCGCCCAGGTAGCAGTTAGTTCTCCAGAAGGCAAATATATTCTCAAATCCATAACGGATAGTGAAGATTTAGAACTTGTCAATTGTCCGGCAGGTAAGAAATTAAAACAAAGCGAAGCTAAAAGTATATTTACAGTTTTATCAAATCTCGATTTCACTGATGTTATAAGAAATCCAGGCGATTTGAATTTTGACAGGCAGTATATATGCAGGTTGTATAATTCAACTGAGTTTACATTCGATATAGCTACGAAAAATGGATTAACTTATATAGCGTGCAAAGCAGTATACACTGAGGGAAGGCCAGAATCGATTAGAAAGGATGAAACTGAAGAACAGTTGAAACAAAAAGAAGAAAAACTGCTCCTTGACGATAAAGCGGAAGATTTCACTGCCAGGCATATTGGTTGGGTGTATGAAATTCCTACCTTTAAAGCAAAATATATGACAATGCCCTTATCAGATATAGTGGAAGATAGTGAAGAAACTGATGTAATTGAGACTTCTGATCCTAATGCAATTTTAGATACAATTTTGCAGGATACTATGCCTTAGAATTTATTATTTCTTAATCAAGTGCTTATTGAATATTTTTTCAACATCTATAGATACTTTTGATATTAAATAAATATTCTTGACTTTTTTTAATTGGAACCTTAAAATAAACTTATATAGTTGGTGCAATGCCAATTACCTGTGGTTATCTGCTGCGTCCTGCGGCAACGTTTAAAGGAAAGGTTGTATAATGTTCAAGGCAAAAGGTTTCACATTAATTGAGTTACTGGTCGTTATTGCCATTATTGCAGTTCTGATGGGCATATTACTGCCTGCTTTACAGAAGGTAAAAAAACAGGGCTATCAGGTAGTTTGTAAAAGTAACATGAAGCAGATTGGCCTGGCTGCAAATATGTATGCTGAGAGCAATAACTATATGATTCCTCGAGGTCTTATTTATGATACTGACCCTGCATGGTTCGAGCTTTTCATGCCTTATCTTTCTCAGAAACCTACGGATAATGATTATCGCTCTGTAAAGATTTATCGCTGCAAGGGGTATCCGAATAAGCTGCAGACTGTTTGCTATGTAATTAACGGCTGGGGATTTAGCGGTAAAAACGATATGGTAGGTTATCAACTTGAAACGCCGACCAAGATAACGGCGATAAAACGTGCTTCACAAACTATCTATCTGACTGATTATGAATATATCAACGAAGAAATAACACCTATTATTACACATGCGCGACAGGAAGGTATTGAAACCTGTGATATTCGACAAATAAGTGATTTGCCATATGATCTTGAAGGAAATGTAAACGAAGAAAGACGTGTACCTCTTAATCGTCATTCCAGAGGCAGTAATGTTCTTTTTATGGACGGCAGTGCAGATCATATGCGTGCTGAAGAAATAGTTATAGATATGTTTAGAACACACTAAGAAATTGTTTAGTTCTGCTGATTTAGCTAAACAGTATAAAATTTGGGGTTCCCATTTTATCTACAAGAAAAACAGGAACCCCCTTTATATGCGCTCAGAAAATTACTGCTTTTGTTTTCTATTGGCATTAATATAATCTGGAAGATTAAACCCGGACATTTGTGAAAACTCTGAAAAATCCCCCCTCAATAATGCTGTAATCAATAAAAAACCATATATGAAAGATAAATATTTAATTATGATTATCTTTCATATATGGAAAATATAACAAATAATAAATTGAAATGCAAAATCACAAAGATTGATTACAGGTCAATATATTCTTTAGGCTCGAAATTTGTTTTCATTGTCCAGCAAACGGCTTTTGCGTTTTTAACACGATAGCAAATTAAGACTTCATATCCTTTGCTTTCTACAAATGGTTTCAGGAATGTGAAGACTTCAACGACTTGTTTTTTCAAATCAAGGTCATCAAGCAATTCGACTGAGCCTTCGATTCTGACCTGGAGTCCATTTTCCTGATTGAAAAAACACATTTCCATAGCTGGATTTGCCTGAAGTTGTTTATAAATGTCTTTGTATTTTCCAGTAACGAAAATAATGCCGTTTTCATCAGCTTTGTAGAGCATCATATTGCGTACATGAGGTTGGCTGCCATCAACCGTAGCAAGGCTGAACATGCGAGTTTTGTTTATGAATTCAAAAATTTCTTCTTTAGTCATAAGGAACTCCTCTCCTAAGATTGTTTTTTAATAACTTCTTTATTGTTCATATACGGCCGCAAAACCTCAGGTATAGTAATCGAACCGTCAGCGTTCTGGTAAAGTTCCATAATTGGAATCAAGACTCTTGGTGACGCTATTACTGTGTTATTCAGTGTATGACAGAATGAATTCTTTTTAGTTTTCGAATCCTTGTAACGAAGATTCATACGTCTTGCCTGGAACTCATAGAATTTGCTTGCGCTATGGGTTTCGCAGTAATTTTCTCTCGAGGGCATCCATGTTTCGATATCGAATTTCTTGGCCTGTCCTCTGCCGAGGTCACCAGTACAGACATTTACTACGCGATAAGGAAGTCCAAGTCCCTGCAATACAGCTTCGGAATTAGCAAGAATCTCATTGTGATATTTCAAACTTTCGTCATCGCTGTTTTCACATATTACAACCTGCTCGACTTTATCGAACTGGTGAATTCTATACAGGCCGTAAGTGTCTTTACCAGCCGCTCCAGCTTCACGTCTGAAACAGCTCGAAAGACCAACAACTTTAATTGGTAACTCTGCTTCGTCTAAAATTTCGCCCATATGATATGCGGTTAACGGAACTTCTGCTGTTCCTACGAGATTCAACTGGTCCTTTTCCATTCGGTATGTTTGCTCTTCTGCACCAGGATAGTAGCCTGTTCCACGCATGGCTTCATCTTTCATAAGAAGCGGCACAGACATTGGGGTATAACCTTTGTTTACCATCAAATCAATCGAAAATCGCAGAACTGCCCAGTGAAGCAATGCACCGTCACCTTTGAGGAAATAATTTCTCGAGCCGGCAAGTTTCACTCCTCGTTCGATATCAATAATTCCCAAATCAATGCCCAGTTGAAGATGGTCCTTTGGCTCGAAGTCAAATTCGCGAATCTGTCCTTCTTTTCTGATTTCGATATTTTCCGTATCATCTTTACCGAGCGGAACATCATCATCGGCTGGTTGAGGAACCTGCTGCATAAGCTCATCAAACTGGGGCTGAAGCTCTTTGAGTTCATCGTTGTATTTTAATTCATTCTCTTTTAGTTCCGCTAATTGTGACATAGCGGCTTGTTTTTCGTCCGGAGCTAATTTAGGGATTGATTTACCGATTCTGTTTTTATCAGTGGAAATGTCCTGAAGTTTCTGCTTGATAACTTTAAGTTCTGCATCGACTTCAATCAATTTATCAATATCAACGTTAAAGTGTTTAGCCGCGGAAGCTGTTTTAAACTTTTCCGGATTCTCGCGTATTACTTTTATATCTATCATATTTTAGTCACTCGTCTCTCGTGCCTTGTTCCTCAGCACTGATTTACTCATTTACTCATCAACCCATTTTCTAATAATTACAACGTTGTTTTGTCCGCCGAAACCAAAGGATTCTTTTATTACTGTATTAACCTGTGCTTTTCTTGGTTCGTTTGGTACATAATCCAAATCAAGCTCGGGATCGGGATCGTTAAGATTCGTTGTCGGAGGTAAAATATTATTCCTGATTGCACAAACGCACGTAATTAGTTCTGCCGCACCAGCGGCTCCGATTAAATGTCCCAACATGCTTTTTATACTGCTAACGGGAACATTTTTTGCCCTGTCTTTAAATACTGCTTTTATTGCTTTTGTTTCAATAGAGTCATTTTCCGCCGTACTTGTACCGTGAGCATTTATATAATCTATATCGTCTATAGTTACTCCGGCATCTTTCATCGCGGCGTTTATTGCAAGTGCAGCCCCTCTTCCTTCCTCGTGCATATCAGTAACACGGAAAGCATCGGAACTGCTGCCGTAACCGGTAATTTCAGCAAGAATTTCTACGCCTCTTTTTTTCGCTGAGCTTAGAGATTCAAGAATTAAAATCGCTGAGCCTTCACCGAGAACAAAACCATCTCTTGTTGCAGAAAATGGTCTTGAAGCGGTTTGCGGGCTATCGTTTCTTGTCGAAAGGGCGGTAAGACGATTAAATCCAGTTAAGCCAAGCGGATGTATCATTGAATGTGCTCCGCCGGCGATAACTACATCTGCGTTGCCATGCCGAATCAACATGGTTGCTTCGCCAATAGCCTGAGTACTTGCGGCACAGGCGGTTAGACAGCTTCGGACCGGGCCTCGAGCGCCGGTTAGCATTGCTAAATGCGCAACTGCCATATTCGGTTCCTGCTCAAGCTCTCGTATTGGGTCCATTTCATCGAAAGACTGATTTGCCCACTTAATCCAGTCCATTTGGTTTGTTTCAGAGTTCCATCCCTTGATAATTGCAGAGAAAAAAGCATCATTATCAATTGAGCCTTCACCCGCTCCAAGATAAATTCCCATTTTGCTTCGGTCTATACCATCGTTTGGTTCTGAGACTTCTACGTCTATTCCCGCTTGCCTGCATGCCTGAACAGTGGCTCCAATAGCAAAACCTGAGCCTCTGGAACTATCCTTGTGCAATTCGATATTTTTTGTATATTTGGTGAAGTCATAATTTTTAACTTCAGCATCGAAGGTAGTGGGAAAAGTCGAAGCATCGAAAAGTGTATTTTCTGCTACGCCGCTCTTGCCCGAAAGCAATGCCTGCCAAAGTGTTTCAACATCATGAGCAAGGGGACAAACAATTCCCATTCCGGTTATTACTACTCTTTCAGACATGTCACTCGATGTTCCTCTTAAATTTATTATTCCGAAATATTCTTTAAAACTACTGCGGCAGTTTGGCCGCCATGAGTGTAGCTGCAACAAAGTGCATATTTTATTTCTTTTTCAATTGTTTTTTTAACTATATTCAAATTACATCCGTGAGCTATATTATCACAGTTTATTGATGAGGGTATTTTGTTTTCTTTCATAGCACAGGTTGCGGCAATGACATCTAAAGCTCCGGAAGCCGCGCCTGTATTGCTCAACATGCTTTTAATCGGCCATACCGGGATTTCAGAAGCCACTTCACCGAGAGCAGAATGAATTGCTTTTGATTCTGCCATATCATCACATGGAATTCCAGTTCCGTGCGGGATAATCAGGTCTATCTGGTCCGGCTCAATTTGTGCTTCTTTGATTGCTTTTTCTATGGCAATTTGCAGGCCGTAACCATCCGGTTCAAGATTTTTATATGCCGAATTAATGCTTGTGCTCTGACCTGTTCCTGCTATTTCTGCATGAATTTTTGCATTGCGTTTTTTTGCATTTTCGAGATTTTCTATTACAATAATTCCCGCTGCTTCGCCAAAAACAGAACCTTTAGCGTCTGCATCAAAAGGTCTGCATGAAGATGACGGATTATCATTATTTTCGGTTGTTGCCCTTTGAAGCAGGCACTGGCGAATCATAACAATCGGATTTACTTTTGCTTCGGCTCCACCTGCAAGAGCATAATCACTATTTCCTCGTGCAATAATCTGGCTTGCTTCAGCAATTGCCAGATGAGAAGCCACTTCAGCACATGTAATACTATTGCTTGGTCCCTGTATATCGTGGATAATTCCAACGTGACAGGCAAGCATGTTTGGCAGGTATTTTAGAAGCCAGAGCGGCGTGACTAACTCAAGGCCGATATTACCCCATTTGCGAATATCGAACTGACCTTCATTTTTGCTTGCTGCTACCGCAGGTGATAATTCGACCAGGTCGCAGCTAATGAGTCCTGCACCGAGATTTATTGCCATTCGTTCGGGATTGATATTGACATTTTCCGGATCAATACCTTTTGTAATTAAGCCGCTATTACGAATAGCTTCATTTGCCGCTACGACTGATAGTTCTATGTCCCTGCACATTAATTTTGTTGCTTTTCGATGTGTTTTGGGAACAAAATCGCGTATTTTAAATTCTGGAGCCTGTCCCGCAATTTTGCAGTTGAAGCCTGAAGGATCGAATGCGGTTATTGTATTAATACCAACTTTACCGGCACAAAGTCCCGCCCACATGTCACCGACTGTAAGTCCCAGAGGAGTAATTGCGCCAAAGCCGGTTATGACTACACGAGAACGAGCCACTAATTAACCTCCGTATTCTTGCTTTTTGAAAGAACATCCCGCAAGAGCGTCTCAAAGACGGATGTATCCGAACCGAATACAAAGTTGTCTTCCGGAAATTCTACACCTGCAAGATTCTGGTCAATATGGCTGAACATCAAATCTATTTCAGCGACGAGTTTTCCTTCGCGAGTAATTTTACCGCTTGTACTTGCGGCTTCAGGTGCGATGGAATCCATATTCGCTTCCAATTCTATTGAATCGCCAGGTTTTACAAAATCGAGGAATACCGCTTTTTTAATTTTCGCGAGAATAACTTTCTCCTGAAATTTTTTTGCTTCTCCGACAAGAATACCGGCGGTTTGTGCCATAGCTTCAATCATAAGGCATTCCGGCATCACGGGAAAGCCTGGAAAATGGTCGTGCAAATGTTCCTCGGCAAGAGTTACATTTTTTATCGCTACGGCTCGTTTGCCTGATTCAAACTCTTTAAATTTATCTATCCAAATCCAGCGCATATGTGTTACTTTTTTAATTAATATCCATTGAAACTTTTTTATATTTACAATATGAATAATTATCAAGCGTTTAGTTTATTTTCAATATAGTTTACAATGGCGTTTACAGTGAACAAATCAGCCATTTTATTAATATCAGGATCTTTCTCGAAATTTGTCAGGTCAGTATGCGGCATCTTTTCCCTGAGCATTGTTAGTCCTTTGTCGGTTAATTTGCCATTATGTACAAGATCTGCTTCGTTCATAAGGCTCTCGGCCGGGAATAATTCTTCACGCGGAATTTTGATTCCGAATGCTTTTTCAAGCCTGAAGACGATATCGAGAAAATCGATACTTTCGGCTCCAAGGTCCCCCATGAGAGTTGATTCCAAAGAAACTTCATCATCATCAACCGCCAGCGCATCAACCAGAACTTCCTGTACTTGTGCAAAAATATCATCGCGACTCATTGCCATATTTAATACCTCCGTTGTTTTTTCAATTGTTTAACTTAAAAGTTTCCATCTTTTTTTCATATTTTCAATTACTACAGCATCTACGGCTGTCATTGCAGAATTTTCATCTGCAAGATTAAAATGTCTCAATCCGAACCTGGCTTCTATAATTTGCTGGTCTTTCGATACACCAAAACCTTTAAAACTGCTCATGTTCTCATCGATATTTCTTGCTTCAACTGTATATTCTATCGAGGCGCCAGGCGCCAGAAAACTCTTATATTTAACATTTTTTGCTTCTTCAAGCAATATCATACTATGAGAGAAATTTTCCTTCTTGCGAACCAGCCATGAAGCAGACTCAATAAGTCCTTCAAGAAGTAATACTCCCGGTAATACAGGGAATGTGGGGAAGTGATCCGCTAAATACTCCTCTGATAGCGATACGTTTTTTATCGTTTTTATCTGCTTGCCTTGTTCAAGTGATATAACTTTGTCTATCAGTATAAATCGCATATATTTTTACTCAATCGTTAAATAATAATAGTTTAAACTATCCAATTTCTTAATAAATTTTCTGTGGTGCTATACGCTATACTGAAAAGGCGATTTTTTCAATTGTTTTTCTGTTCTTTTTTGGCTATTTTATATTTATTGTTATTCATTTTTGAAAAGTTAAGGTTTAAATGAGATAATATTACCAGATTGGATATAACTTATACTATGAAAATACGTAATGCTAAAATATCTGATGTAGCAGGTATTCGCGAGCTTGTGAACTACTATGCTGAGTTAGACAGAATGTTATTTCGCTCAATGGCGGATATTTACGAAAATCTCCAGACTTTTATCGTAGCTGATATTGACGAAAAAGTTGTCGGTTGCTGTTCGTTGGAAATTATTTGGGCGGATTTAGCTGAAATAAAGTCCCTGGCAGTTGCTCAAGAGCATCAAAATAAGAGTATTGGAAAGAAAATTGTCGAAGAAGCAGTGAAAAAAGCCTCTGAAATTGGGGTTTTAAAGGTTTTTGCCCTTACTCTTGCACCAAACTTCTTCCTTAAGGCTGGCTTTGATATTGTAGAAAAGGATACTCTTCCTATGAAAGTCTGGAGCGATTGTGCCAGATGCCCAAAACAACAGAATTGTGATGAAATAGCAGTACTGAAGAGCGTCTCACGTGGTATTTAGAAAATAGTTAAAACATTGCAAGCCAGCTTTGCTTTAGCCTACTTGTCTTCGCTGGAACATTGCAACCGCTAAGGCAAGAATTGCTCCTATATAACATATTGCATAAGATGCGGCGGCAAAAATATATTTCAGGGAGACTTTGCTTTCCTCATAAATTGCATCACTAATCCAGAAAATTTGCAGATTTGGTATAAGAAATCTGCCTATTTTTGCCCACAGATGAGTTTGAGAGGCGTTGCTGAAAGCATAATCGCTCACTAAACCCAGAAGAAAAATGGCGATACAAACCGATAAAGTGACTACAATATTGAACCTTGACGAGAGCGCAATAGCCAACGCTACAATTATCAAAGCTGCCATGAGCAACAATACTGAGCCGAAAACATCTAATGAATTAATACCGTTTTCCGTTGGATTAAATGCTCCATGACGATCTATAAAGATTAAAAAGAGCAAGCCGATTGTTGCGAAAATCGCAATTAATACTATTGCGGTCGAGGTAAATTTCCAGTCGTAAGCATAGTTAAAGAAAGCACTTAAAGCAAATGAAGCTAATAGGATAATCCCGCCGGAGATTACAACTGTTAAATCTGGTTCATCATTTACTGATTCCGGAACGCCATGTCTGATAGCCATAATAAGAGCTATAGTACAGATATAATGTGCCAGAGCTACCGCCGCGGCTACTCCGAAAAATTTCGCGATAATGAATACGGGCCTTTGTATCGGTTTGCTTAAAACAGTCGAAATAGTCTTGGTTTCAATTTCTTCTGCGACTGCTCCTGAGGCAGAAAAAATTGCTATGAACAAACTTGTAAGAAATAACGTAGATAGCCCTATCTCTCGCAAGAGCTTGTTGTCGTCGTCCATTGTGTACATTGCAATGGAAGGACTCAGGATAAAAAGAAGCAGGGCGGCGAAAATAATTATTGAATACACAGGTTGTCTGATTGTCTCAATCAATGTGTTTTTGGATATTGTGTATAACTTATTCATTTTTCGACTTTTTATGGTCCTATAAATATATATAGTGCTGGCTTGTCTGTTTTTTATAGTACGTGTATTAATTTTTTCATAATAAAACCTATACTAAAATAACTTTTATTGCTATATTACGCAACTTAATATCGAACATTTTAAATAATGGTTATTATATATACATTGATTCAATACTAAATTTAAGTTTTTTTGTTCATGACATCAAACTTAGGATAAAAAATGATAGTATCATCCAAACGCCCAAAAAATGTGGCTATATTTTCTTTCGTAGCAAGCTTGCTTTTCTTTGTAGTGGCTTTGCTGCTTGGTAAGTGGAGTGGATTTTATGTAATTTCCTCCGCGGGCTGGTTCCTTCTTTATGTTGCATTAATCTGGTTTGTTTTATCTATTCAGTTTTACCAGCGTGCGTTAGCGGAACAGGAAAAACTCGATTTAAGCCAGTTAGCAGGAGGAGAACAAAGCTCTACCATTTTCCAGGCTAAGATAGAACATCAGGATTTATTTTCTGTCGCACAGGGCCGTCTCAAGACACTTGAAAAATGGTTCGTTCCGATTTTTGCAGCAATAATTGCTTTATATCAATTGATAATCGGCTCATCTGCATTGAAAATGGCTTTGTCTGGAAATGAAGAGTCTCCAACGGGCCATTTATTCTGTTCGATAATTATGGCCGCAATTGCATTCGTAAGTTTCCTGCTTTCTCGATATGCAACAGGTATGTCGTCACAGGCAGAGTGGAAACCATTAAGAGCCGGCGGCAGTGCCATGTTGGGCGCATCGTTAATATGTTTCGCTCTATCTATAGCTTTCGCTCTGGCTTATCTTACCTCATCTCTATTTATTATTCTCGATATTATAACAAAAGTACTTCCCGGATTGATGATTTTGCTTGGTTTGGAAATAGCTTTAAATCTGGTAATGGATATTTATCGACCGAGATTGCACGGCCAGTACAGCAGGACTGCTTTCGATAGCAGGATTTTAGGAGTTATAAATGAGCCTGGCGGAATATTAAAAAGTGCCGCAGATTCCCTTGATTATCAATTTGGCTTCAAGGTTTCTCAAACATGGTTCTATAAACTTCTCGAACAGGCAATTGTCCCGTTGATATTGTTCGGTGTAGTGACATTATATTTGTTAAGCTGTATTGTTGTTATTAAGCCGGACGAGCAGGCGATAGTAGAATTTTTTGGTAATCCTGTTAATGATTCCAACGATATAAGGATTATAGGTCCGGGCTTAACCTTAAAATGGCCATGGCCAATCGAGAAAGCTTATAAATATCCAGTTACAAGAATAGCGGAAATAGGTATTGGCTATAAAGAAAGTGAAGTTGAAAAGAATGAGCTTAGACCTAAGCTGTGGGGACAAAAACATTATGAAGAAGAGTATTATTTGCTTGTAGCAAGCGATTCAGAGGAAGAGAAAACAGATTCGAACGATACATCTATACCGCCAGTTAATCTTGTTATCGCCGCGGTACCTGTACAATACAGGATTAATGATTTGTATGCATTTATTTATAATCATGAAAATCCGGAGCAAATGCTTGAATCAATATGTTATCGTGAGTTAACGAAGTATGCCGCCAGTGCGAAACTGGAAACTGAAGAGGGATTAAGTGAGAAGGAGAGCCTTCTTGGAAAAGGTCGAATAGAAGCTACGAATGTTTTAACTCAGAGAATTCAGGACGCCGCTGATAAAGAAGGATTGGGAGTCGAAATAGTATTCCTTGGCTTGCAGGGTGTTCATCCACCAGTAGAAGTAGCCGCAGATTATCAGAAAGTTACAGGCGCGATTCAGGAAAAACAGAAATTGATTCTTGACGCGGAAGCTGAGAAAATCAGTAAATTAAGTACGAGTACCGGTTCTGTTCAAAATGCGGAGAAGCTTAGAGATATTATTAATGAAATTGCAAAAAATGAACAATCCAATGAGCCAGATACGGTTATAATTAATGAACTCAGGGAAAAGCTGGATGAAGCTTTTCAGCAAACCAGAGGAGAAACTTATATAAAAATTAGCAACGCTAAAATAAATGCCTATCAAAAAACTACTTCGTCAGAAGCGGATGCTAAAAGATTTGCCGGCCAGCTTAAGGCTTACAGGGCTGCGCCGAGGATTTATATGTTAGAACAGCAAATATCAACGTTGGAGCAATCTCTTCAAAATATTCGTAAATATGTAATTATGGCCAACGAAGACGGCAAACAAATTACTGTAATTGATCTTCAGGATAAGCTTGATGCATCAGGTATGTTTGAAGTTCAGGAGTTTCTAAAGGACAAAAGCGGACAATGAAAAATATCGCAATAACAATCTTTACAATTTTAATTATTATAACATTAGGTCTTTACCTGATTTCATTTCAGGTAAGAGAAACTGAATCATGTCTTATTATGACTTTTGGAAAAGCAAGTACACCTATTACCGAACCGGGTTGGAAATTAAAGTGGCCTTACCCGATTCAAAAGCCAGTGAAATATGATTCACGTATGAAAGTTTATGCATCGGAAACTGAAGAAACTACAACTTCGGGAGGTGAGCCGATTATTGTTGAAACGTATGTAGTTTGGAAAATAGCCGATCCTCTTCTCTATTATAACGCGACAAGCGAAGTAAGCGATTTCGAGGGTGATTCGCTTAACAGCCAAATTAGAAATGTACAAAATAGTGTAATCGGCAGACATGACTTTTCTGAGTTCGTAAATAGTGATGAAGATAAAATAGCTTTTGAGTCTATTGAAGAAGAAATGCTCTCTGAATTAAGAGACTCTGTTACCGATGCTGACTTTGGTATTGAAATAAAAACGCTTGGAATTAAAAAGTTAAAAATCAGTGAAGACGTAAGTACAAAAGTTTTTGATAGAATGCGAGCTGAAAGGAATCGTAGAGCCCAGGATACTATTTCAGAAGGGAAAACCGAAGCTGACTCGATAGAGCAGGATAGAATAACGATAAGTGATACGATATTAGCTGCCGCAGAAGCCAGGGCTAAAATAATAAGAGGTAAAGGTGACGCCGAAGCAGCTCAGTATTATGAGCAGTTGAATGAAGACCCTGAACTTGCTGAATTTCTGTATGTTATGGATATGATACCTGAAATGCTGAAGGATAGAACAACAATTGTTATTGATACCACCAAGGAACCTTTTGATGTTTTATGGAATAAACCAAATCTAACACCAGCATCGGCAGAACCGAATGAACCTGTAAATATCAACTCTACTGAAGAAGTTGAAGAATAAAGTATTATTATGGCAAAAAAAGAAGAAAATCACGAGTTACATCAATTATCTGAGCCGAATCACAAAGCACAGGAAATTGACACTGCAAGCAAAAGTCTTACAGATGCATTGGAAGTCAGTTTTGTAATACTCAAGATAATAATGGTTATTCTTGTTATTGCTTTTTTGGCTTCCGGTTTCAAGACTGTAAATCCAGATGAAAAAGCCATTGTCTTAAGGTTTGGTAAGATCAGGGGTGCAGGAGAGGCTCGTGTTCTTGATAGTGAGCATTCGCCATACTGGATAATACCTTACCCGATTGATGAAATGGTCAAAATTCCTTCAGAAAGAACTTATGATTTAACTATAGATAGCTTCTGGTATTATTTGTCGGATAATGAAAAAATGCTGGAAAATCCTCCCGCGGTAAACCCGGATAAACCTTTGCATCCTATTCGCGATGGCTATTGTTTGACAAGAAGTGAGAAACGTGAAGATTCGGATGCTAAAGGTAATGACTACAACCTGGTTCATACTGAATGGGTGATTCAATATAAAATTGACAATCCTGAACTCTTTTTCACAAATGTTCAGATTCCTGAAAAAAAAATCAGTGATATTAGTCAGGATGTTTTTCAGGAAGCTTTGGAACCCATTATGCGTAATTTACTTGAAGATGTAGTTGTTACAACAATGGTAAAATTTACCATTGATGAAGCAATAACAAGTAAGAGCAGAATTCCTACACAAGTCAAAAATCAGCTTAATATTAAACTTGATGCAATAGACAGTGGAGTCGAGGTTAAAAATGTACTTCTTAAAAAAGCTGAAGTACCAATACAGGTAAAGAAAGCTTTTGATCTTTCTTTTGAAGCAAGTCAGATCAGGGATACCTTGATTACTAATGCAAAACTTGAAAAAACAAATAAGCTTAATGAAGCAGCAGGGCCGATAGCTGAAGATTTATATAAAGCCTTAAAATCATATGAAGCCTTGAACAAAGCCTTAAATGATGATGCAGCGAGCGAGGAAGAATTAGAATCATTAAAGGAAAAATTGGAAGTATTAGAGAATGAATTAGAAGTATTATGGGCACCAGAACAGCTTAAAGGCAACGCCAAAGAACTGCTATCTGACGCTGAAATCTATAAAACCACAGTAGTAAGTAATGCAGAAGCAAGTGTAAATACCCTTAAAAAACTGCTTCCGGAATACAGGAAAAATCCGGATATTGTTGTTTCAAGGCATTATTATGAAATGCTGAAAAAGATTTATAAAAATGCAGATGAGATAATAGCTCTAAATAATAAACCGGGTGCTTCCGGATCAGAGACATGGATTCTTCTCAATAGAGATACTTCATTAAAACCGAAAAATAAAGAAAATTCGAATCAGAATTAATACTAACAAATAGCTGAACATTATTTGCGAAATGATCCGCGAATAAGAGACTAAATTATGGCACATGAACATTTACATCTTAAAGATGATGTTGCTCACGAACATACTCACGGCAAGCAGGTAAAGGTAAGTATCGCTCTACTTGCAACTTTGGCTGGTGGAGTATTATTATTAAACTATTATGCCGCGGGAATAATTTACGGCAAAGACTCGTTCCATGCTGAGCTTATGGCTATGCTTGGCGCGATTCTGCTTGGTACTCCGATTGTCTGGCATGCGTTTAAGTGTATGCTTCACAGACATGCACATATGGACGAGTTGGTAGCGTTGGCGATTTTAGCCGCCTTTGTGTCAGGCGAATACGTTACCGCCGGTGTCGTAGCATTCTTCATGCTCTTAAGCGAACTTATAGAAACTCGTACCGCTCTTGGCGCACGCGCTTCTATCGAATCGCTTATAAAACTCACACCTACAAAAGCAAATCTAATTGAAAGCAGCGGCCAGGAAAAAGAAGTAAAAGTTAGTAGTCTAAAAGCAGGAGATGTTGTTCGGGTTCGTCCCGGAGATAATGTACCCGCTGATGGAGAAGTTATTGATGGTATCAGTTCTGTTAATGAAGCAACTATTACAGGTGAATCATTACCGGTTGACAAAGTGCCCGGAATGCAGGTTTTTGCCGGTACAAGCAATTTAACCGGTGTACTCAATGTCACTGTAACTAAAGCCGGGATGGATACAACCCTTGGTAAGGTACAGACCTTGATTATGGAAGCCGAGCAAACGAAAATTCCTATAATGAGGATTATCGACCGTTATGCCAAGTGGTACACTCCGACAATTTTGATGATTGCTTTTATCGTATTGTTTTTTACACGTGACATAAACAGGTGGATTACGATTCTTGTTGTTTCATGTCCATGTGCTTTGATTCTGGCGACTCCGACGGCAATGGTAGCGGCGATTTCAGCTTCCGCTCGTCTTGGAATTTTAATAAAGAATGTTGCCGACCTTGAAATAGCCGGACGAATTACCGCGCTGGTTTTTGATAAAACTGGTACGGTTACGACTGGAAGATTATATGTAACGAAGCTCACTCCGGCACAGGGTGTTGAGCCTTCTGAATTGTTATCTTTTGCCGCATCTGCCGAGCAGATGAGTAAACACCCGGCTGCAAGAGCATTACAGGAAATTGTAAAAGAAGCAAAGCTTTCTCTGCATGCACCTGAGAATTTCATGGAAACACCAGGTAAAGGTGTTACTGCGGTTGTCAACTCAGTAAAAGTTATGGTCGGCAGGGATACTTTCTTGCAGGAAAATCAGGTAGACATGAATAATATATCTGATCCGGCTTTGCACGAAGATCAGGGATTCAGTACGCTTTATGTTGCTAAAGGTTCCAAATGTATTGGCTGGATTGGTATGCAGGATAAAACCAGGCCTGAAGCTGGAAAAGCAATCAAGGATTTATTGGATATAGGTGTCAAGAGAGTGACAATGCTCACCGGTGACCGCAATGAAGTAGCTCGCCGTGTAGCCGCCGAGCTTGCCTGTACAGATTTTAAGGCACAATGTTTACCTCAGGATAAGCTTGCAATTGTAGAAAAACTGAAAAAAGATGGACATACCGTAGTTGTTGTTGGTGATGGAATCAACGATGCCCCGGCTTTAGCCGCTGGTGATTTGGGTATTGCAATGGGTGCTGCCGGTAGTGACGTTGCTATAAATTCAGCTTCTATCGCATTAATGAACGATGATTTGAAACGCTTGCCTTTCCTTGTGAAATTGTCGAAGAAGACAAGCAAAGTAATCTTTCAGAATCTCGGATTTGGTGTATTATTTATTCTTATTGGTATCGCCGCCGGTGCCGCCGCATGGCTCCCGGCTGTTTACGCCGCCGTTCTGCATTTTGTCGGTTCTTTAGTAGTTGTGTTTAATAGTGCAAGGCTCGTTCGATTTGGTGAAGAGCTTGACCACGAACATTAATTGTTACAACCGAATGTGAGGAGAAACACGAGTTAACATACTATGAATTACGCAGTTGAAACTTTTTCATTAACTAAGATTTTTTCGGATTGGTGGGGACGTTCTAAAGTTTACGCCGTAGATAATCTTAATTTGCAAATTAAGACCAATGAAGTATATGGCCTGCTTGGTCCAAACGGTTCCGGAAAAACAACAACAATAAAAATGCTTCTGGGTTTGCTTCATCCGACAAAAGGTAAATGTCTTATGCTCGGCGGACAGGGTTCAGACCCGAAAGTAAATGCAAGAATTGGTTATTTACCGGAAGAATCATACCTCTATCGCTATCTTAACGCCAGGGAAACACTCGATTTTTACGGAAGATTATTCAAATTGCCTGCCAAGGTACGTAAAACTCGAATCGAAGCTCTTCTTGATATGGTTGGTCTCAAAGCTGTCGCGAACAGGTCTGTCGGTACATATTCTAAAGGTATGGCCAGGCGAATTGGTTTGGCACAAGCATTGATAAATGATCCAGAGTTGTTGATATTGGATGAACCAACGACGGGACTCGATCCAATCGGAACAAAACAGATAAAAGATTTAATTATCAAACTTGCTCAGAGAGGAAAGACAATTCTGCTTTGTTCGCATTTACTTGCTGATGTAGAAGATGTATGTGATAGAATCGCAATTCTCTACGGCGGAAAAATCCAAACACAGGGCCAGGTCAGGGATCTTCTCCAGCAAACTAACAAAAGACAAATCATAACTGATGTAATAAGCGATTCTACAGTAGAAAAAATAAAAGAGCTTGTTCACGCGGAAAATGCCGAGTGCGAAGTCACTTCTCCGATGGACAGGCTTGAAACATTTTTCATTCGAACAGTAGAAACCGCTCAAAGGCAGGCCCAGTCAACCAGCGGTGCGGTAAGTACAACGAAGATAAGCGATTTCCTCGGGGAGGCTAAAGTTGAAGGTATTCTTGATAAACTTGTTTCTTCAAAAGTTGAACAGGAACTTCCGGAAAACGATGTCACAACTGAGCAAGTCGAATCGAGTTCATCAGCGATACCGGAACCCAACAAACAATTACTTTCCGAACTTACCGGCTCAAATGTTACTGATGAGACTGAAAAAGTTAAAGAAGAACTAACTGAAAAAGTCGAATCAGGTGAATCTCAGGAAGCAGAACAAATTAATACTGATATTCTGAATAATCTTGTAAACCGCCCGGAATCTGAAGAGAAGAAAGATGATCCGCGGCCAGATAAGCAATCTCAAGCGGGAGGCGATGGCGGTGAGTAGCATATGGGCAGTCGCCAATAATACCATCAAGCAGGTTTTAAGGATGAAAATAGCAGTTGTTTTTGTAATCCTGCTGCTTGTAATGCTCCCTGTGCTTGGTATTTCTTCTACAGGCGATGAGACATTAAAAGGGCGTTTACAAACTTTTATAAGTTACGGTCTTTCCCTTACCAGTTTTTTATTGTGCATTCTTACGATTACCATTTCTATTTATACTGTAACCAATGATATTAAAGAAAAACAGATATTTACCATCGTAACCAAGCCTATTCGTCGCATAGAGTTTCTTGCGGGTAAGCTTCTGGGTGTCATTTTGCTCAATACAATTCTTCTGGGTGTGTTTGCCGTAATTATATACTCGATCGCGATTTATATGCCTAAGTTTTACAAAGCTACAAGCAGTGAGCTTGAACAGGTAAATAACGAATTTTATACAGCAAGAGCTTCATTACCCATTCCTTATGAGGATTTTACAAAACAGGCGAACGAAAGGTATAAAAAACTGAAAGACTCAGGTGGATTACCTGATGATATATCACGTGCAGATGCCATCAATGAAATTAATAATATTCTTCAGATTCTCAGCCGCAGTGTAGATGTTGGCAGTACTTTGGAGTGGGAATTTGAAAATGTCAAACCGCTGGCTGATAGTATATTCATAAGATTTAAGTTAGAAGCCTTGCAGGATACACCTGATTCGAGAATTTACAGCAGATGGATTGTTGGTGAGCCGCATGCGGTCAAAACCGGAGAAGGCGGTAAAACACCTGTTTATGTTGAAGATTTTAGGAATTTAGCTGAAACTTATTATGAAATTGAAATTCCTTCAGAGGTTATTCCGGATAGTGGCAAGTTATCTGTTGTTTTTTATAACTATCCTTCGAATAACACCGTGGTAACTTTTCCGAAGGGCGGCATGGAAGTCTTATTCAAAGCTGAAAGCTTCACATCAAACTTCATAAAAGCTGTTTTTCTGATTTTGTCTCGAATTGTTTTTCTAGCGTGCATGGGTATATTAGCATCGACTTTCCTATCATTTCCAGTTGCGATTTTACTTTGCCTAATGTTATTTGTTACAGCAAGTTTTAGTGCTTTTTTTCTTGAATCATTTGATTATTTAAGTCAGAACGTTGGTGTTCTTTATTCTTATACACTCAAATGGATGATTAAAATTTTACCTCAATTCGATAAGTATAATCCGACGAAGTTTCTGGTTCCAGCTCGTTTAGTAAGCTGGACCTTTCTCGGTCAATGTATTTTTTTTATGGTTTGTATTAAAGCTTTTCTGCTATTGATTTTAGCATTTGTGATTTTTACTTATCGTGAAATTGCAAAAATTATAGTATAAAAAATGAAAAACACTAAACTCTAAATCCGAAATACTAAACAAGCTCAAATTACTAAAAACTAAAATGTTTCAAATATTTGAATTTTAAGTTTTATATTTGTTTAGATCCCACGGGCTCCATGGAAGATTTCGAGATTAGAAATTAGAAATTTTTATTATGCGTACACGTGATTTAATAATTGTGTTTGTTTGTATTGTATTGGCGATAGGTCTGTTCGTTACGGCAGGTTCACAGCTTGATTCAATTAATAGCCAGCGTGAGGAAATGAAACTGGTAATGGATAAACCGGAAAATCTTCCTCCATCACTGGCATTTGCGACTATAGCGACCGGAGCTTTTCGCGGACTTCTTGTGGATTTTCTCTGGATTCGTGCGGATAGACTAAAAGAGGAAGGTCAATTTTACGACGCAAAACAACTTGCGGAATGGATTACAATTTTGCAACCCCGTTTTGCGAAAGTCTGGCAATTTCATGCCTGGAATATGGCTTACAATATTTCAGTAGCAATTCCTGAAACTCAACCTGAACAAAGATGGCGATGGGTTAAAAACGGCTATGAACTTATTCGTGATGAGGCTATCTCTGATAAAAAGCTCAGAGATATTGGGCTTTATCATGAACTTGCCAGAATTTTCCAACACAAGATAGGCGACACAGCCGATGAGGCTCATAAATACTACAAGTGGGAGCTTGCAGCGCAAATGAATCCTCTTCTAACTACAGTGGATATGGAGTCTGTCGAGGATAATAATGACTTTTTCGACCTTCTTGCTGAAGCTCCTCGCTCGTGGGATGAACTTCTAAGCGACGCTAATGTTGTTGAGCTTGTAAATGCCTTAAAATCAGCCGATAAGAAATTTGAAGACCAAGACAATTTCGCCGCTAATTATATATCTTTGAGGGAATATGCGAAAAATTATAACGAGGATGCAGGTCTTGTAATAGATAGATATAGAGGAAGTAAAATTCTTGCAAAATTCGATGCATTTGCCAAAGCATATCAGTTGCGAAAAGAATGGAAGCTCGATCCTGTTCTTATGCGCAAAGTAAATCACAAATATGGTCCCGTAGACTGGAATGATCCCAATGCTCATTTACCTATGGATTGGCGACATGCCTATACACATGCTATTTACTGGGCCAACAAAGGCTTGGAAATAGCCACCGAAGATGGTTCACGCGATATCAGCTCTGATGAAAATAATACTGATCGTATCGTTGTGCATAGCTTGCAGAACCTGTTCGTTTTGGGAAAAATGATTCCCATTACAGTAGAAAGACAGGTTGCTACTGATGATCCTGATAATCCTATTGCGATTAAACAGAGCAGGGAAATGTTTTTAAGGCCGGATTTAAGGTACTTTAAACCTTATAACGAAGCCATAATGGCAGTTATAAAGAAATACGATAGAGATGACGATCGCGGCACATGGGAAACTATGCGTAACGGCCATCGGAATATGCTAAGAAACGCAGTGCTTTTATTTTTCGAGTCGGGACATAAAGAGCAGGCTAATAAAATTTACCAGGATATGAAGGAACTATATCCATTACCTGAATTTGATGTTCCCGTCGCTGAGTATTGTCAAAAACGAATGATAGAAAAGCTTGAGAATTATGGTTATAAGGATGCTCTGGGCCAGATTACCGCGGCCTTGAGAGAAGGTTATTATAATATTGCTGTCGGCGAAGAAGAAGCCGCCGCAGGAAATGAGAATCTTGCTAAGCTTCTTTTTAACCATTATATGGAATTATATGGTGATATGCAAAGGACGAGTTTACCTCCATTCGAGACTCTTAAATTCACTTCTATGATAGATTTTGTTACCGACCAGCAGATTCCTATATATATCAGAAAGGACTTGTTCCTTGGAAGGTTATATCAGGACTATCGAGAGCTTTATGACAGGCTCGAGGAAGAATTGAACAAAAAAGAACAAAAAACGGAATAATACTTTTATTCACTTGACAATGAGCGAGTTTTACGGACTAAATAATAATACTTATGAACAATTCATCAATGAGACAACTTACCGACTCACAGAGTCAGGCTGTCCATCACAAAGATGGTCCGCTTCTTGTATTGGCCGGTCCCGGGAGCGGCAAAACCCGTGTTATAACACATCGAATAGCATTTCTGATAGAATCAGGTGTGCGACCATATAATATCTGCGCAATAACCTTTACGAATAAAGCCGCTGAGGAAATGAGACAAAGAGCATATTCATTCGGCTCGAGCGCAGGCGCGCAGATAAGCACTTTTCACTCTTTATGTGTGAGAATTCTAAGGCAATATTCTACCCAGGCCGGTATAAAGCCGGGCTTTACTGTTTATGATGATTCTGACCAGTCAAAGTGCGTTAAGGAAGCTATAAAAAAATGCGAACTTGATACGAGCAGTTTTGCTCCTTCGAAAATGCTTAACGCGATTTCCACATTAAAAAATAAACTGGTTGATCCAGAGACATTTAAGGCCGAAGCTTATGATTTTTTCTCAAATAAACTTTCAAAAGTGTATTCACACTATCAGCAGCTTTTGAGTGAACGCAACGGCCTGGATTTCGATGACCTGCTTATGAAGGTAGCTTTTTTGATTCGCGATTGTACTGAAGTACGCGATGAGTTAAACAATCGATATAAATATTTATTGATTGATGAATACCAGGATACAAATCATGCGCAGTATACGATTGCAAAATATCTCGCCAGCAGTCATAACAATATTTGTGCCGCGGGTGACCCTGACCAGTCGATTTATCGCTGGAGAGGTGCGGATATAAAAAATATTTTAGCTTTTGAAACAGACTATCCGAATGCGATGGTAGTCAAGCTTGAAGAAAATTTCAGAAGCGGCGAGAGTATTCTAAGGAAAGCCGACAATTTAATTGCATATAATAAAAACCGAAAAGTAAAAGTTCTCGTTCCTACAAAGACTGAACCTGGTTTTGTTGATGTCTCCGGTTATTCCGACGAAGCCCAGGAAGCACAAATGATTGCAGAGCAGATAAGGAACCTTGCATTGAAGGGCGTTTCTTTGAAGGATGTTGCGATTTTTTATCGTGTTAATGCGATGAGTCGAGTTATCGAAGAAGCGTTTGTTCGTAATAATATTAATTATCAGATTGTTCGCGGTGTGGAATTCTACAGAAGGAAGGAAATTCGTGATTTGTTAGCGTACTTGAAAGTTTTAGTCAATCCTGACGATGAAGTTTCGCTTTTAAGGATTATCAATACGCCTTCCCGCGGCATAGGAAAGGTAACTCTCGACAAAGTTAAATATTTTGCTTCAGTCAATGGTATTTCAATGTTTGATGCTTTGGGAAAAGCCGGACAAATTAGTACAATTTCCAAGGGAACACAAGCAAAATTAGCGGTTGTACACAATATGCTTGTCCAGTTTCAAAAAGATGCTTCTGGTAAAGCCGCTCCAATTGCAGAGCGTGTTTTCAAAGAATCCGGGCTGGAAAAAATGTTACAAGCCGAGGGTATCGAAGGAGAGAATTCACTTGAAAATGTCAGCGAACTGATAAATGCCGCTTCGAAGTTCGATCAACAACCTGCCGCAACAGTTAGCGAGCATGGCGAATTAGTAGAAACGAATCTACTTGATTTCCTGCAGCAAATTTCACTTTTCAGTGATGCAGATGCTTATGATACCTCGACCGAATGCGTTGCACTTATGACTCTTCACGCGGCAAAAGGGCTTGAATTTGATAATGTCTTTATAATTGGTCTTGAAGAAGGTATTTTGCCGCATGAAAGAGCAAATATCAGCGGTGATGAAGATGAGCTTGAAGAAGAACGCAGGCTCTTTTTCGTTGGTATTACAAGAGCAAAATCCGCTTTATATATTAGTTTTGCAAAATATCGCACAATACGCGGCCAAACGCTCAGGTCGATACCATCTCAGTTTTTGTATGAGCTTGACCGTGATTTTGAAAAAAAGCAGAAACCTGAATCTTATTCTGATTCGCAACTGGAAGAATATTCTGATTTTGAAGACCAGCAGGAAGAGTCTGAGGAGTTTAAGACTGGTCAGTTGGTCAGGCACGGCTCTTTCGGGCTTGGAAGAGTGAAAAAATTTGTCGATATGGGAGCTAATAGTATTGTTCAGGTGCAATTTAATACTGGGAAGACAAAATCATTAATGTTAAAATATGCAAATCTTACAAAAGTCGATAATTGAAATATTTATGGAGAATTCCTTAAAGGAGTATGGGAAATGGATAAATCTAAAATCGGATTATATTATAAGAATGTAATGTCTGAAATTATCGGAGATGAGCATGGTATCACACCAAATCAATGGGAAGATTTAGCAAAGCAAACCTCTCCAATTATTTCAATGCTTAATAATGAACGAAAAGAAGGGAAGGTACCTTATAGAGACCTGCCTTTCGATACCCAAATCAGTCAGGCCGTACAGGATTTAGCCGCGAAGTATGAAGAAAGCTGCGAAAATCTTGTTATATTGGGAATAGGTGGTTCGGCGCTGGGTAATATTGCTTTGCAGACCGCACTGAATTCTTATATGTATAATATCGACGAGGCGCAAAGGGAAGGTCCTCGCCTGTTTGTATTTGATAATGTTGATCCTCAGCAATTCGGTTCATTCCTGGACTGGATTTCTGATAAACTTGATAAAACGATTTTTAACGTGATAAGTAAATCAGGTCGCACATCAGAGACCGCCTCACAATTCATGATTATCTGTGATATGCTCTCTGAAATTCTCGGTCCTGATACTTTGCGTGATCATATTATTGCAACTACTGATGCAAAACAAGGTACGCTTCGCACGATTGTAGATGAAATGAAGTTGCCGCATCTTGAAGTCCCTGATGGTGTCGGAGGCCGATTCAGCGTTTTAAGTGCTGTCGGGCTTTTCGGTGCAGCTATGTGCGGCGTTGATATCGATTTGCTCTTGGAAGGTGCTCGTGATATGGATCAAAGAGTGAGCGAAGAAGATTTCCTGCAAAATCCTGCCGCGATTAACGCCGCTATCCAACATCATTTTTATAATAGAAACAAAAATATTTCAGTTATGATGCCGTATAGTTACGCACTGAAAGATTTGTGCGATTGGTATCGACAGATATGGGCTGAAAGTTTGGGTAAAGAAGTAAATCTTAAAGGTGAAAAAGTTTATGTCGGTCCGACTCCGGTAAAAGCTTTAGGAACAACAGACCAGCATAGCCAGGTACAGTTGTATCGAGAAGGACCGAATGACAAACTATTTACTTTTCTTCAGGTGAATAATTTCGATAAGGATGTTGAAATTGGACCTGCGCCGGATTGTACTCCTGAACTTGGTTTCCTCGCCGGGAAAAATTTAAGTGTGCTTCTTAATAGTGAAAAAATGGCGACTGAATATGCTCTATTGCAAAGTCAGCGTCCATGTATGACAGCGCATTTCGATAAAGTCGATGCCTATAGCGTTGGACAATTCATATACTTATACGAAGTCACGACCTCTTTTGCCGGAGCTTTATTCGGTATCAATACTTATGACCAACCGGCAGTTGAACTTGGTAAGGAAGCTACTTTTGCTCTGATGGAAAAGAGTGGTGATTGCAAAGCTGTTGAAATGTCGTATGATAAATTCGCACAGGAAATTAAAGAAAAAACTGAAATTGATGAAAAATATCTTATTTGACGAATTTTCCTGTAACATGGAGCTTTAAAAATGAATTATGCAGTAATATTAGCGGGAGGAAGTGGAAAGAGATTATGGCCTTTGAGCAGAGAGAAAAGACCAAAGCAGGTATTAAGACTTTTGGATGGAGAAACATTACTTCGCAATTGTTTTGATCGCCTGAAACAAATATTTGATGTGAGAAATATTATTGTTCTTACCAATTCGGGTTATGTCGATGTAGTAAACGAAAATCTCACTGAATTAGTTCAGGATAATATTATTGCCGAACCTGCCGTTCGCGATACAGCAGGAGCAATCGGACTTATTTCAACTATACTGAATAAGTATGATCCTGATGCTACAATCGCAGTAGTGACTGCCGACCAGATTATTAAACCGGATGAAGTTCTTCAACAGGCGATTAATGATGCTATTGTTTTTGTAAATAACAATCCTGAAAAAATGGTAACATTCGGTATTAAGCCTACATTTTCAAGCACAACACTTGGTTATATTAAGTGCTCGAATTCTAAGAAAGTTCAGGATTGTCAGAACAAAATATATTCAGTAGATGCATTTCGAGAAAAACCGGACGAAGCAACAGCAAAAAAATATCTTGAAGACGGAAATTATTTCTGGAATTCAGGTATGTTTGTCTGGAAGGCGAAAACAATCCTTGCTAATATCGAAAAATATCTGCCGGAAGCTATAGAACCTTTAGCAAAAATCCGTGCTGCCTGGCATAGTCCAGCTCAACAGGAAGTTCTGAAAGAATGGTTCGTTAAGCTGCCCAAAATAAGCATCGACTACGCCGTAATGGAGAAAGCGGAAAATATTCACGCAATAAAGTTGGATTGCTCATGGCTTGATATGGGTTCATTTGCGGCTCTGGCTGATATTATAAATTCAGATGAAAATAATAATATTGTTATCGCGGAAAAAAGTGAGTTGCTGGATTGCAAAAATAGTATTTTTGTTACCGAAGATAAGAAACATCTCATCGCCGCTATCGGATTGGATGATATTATTATTGCGCATAGTCCTGATGCTACCTTTGTATGTCCCATTAACCAGATACACAGGATTAAAGAACTTCTTGAAGCGATAAAGAAAAATAAAGGCGATAAATATCTGTAATTCTAAATTACTATTCACTAAATACTATATACTGACTACTAAATACTATTAGATGAGATATCTTTCAATAGATTACGGTTTGAAACGCACCGGCCTTGCAATTTGTGATAAGGGCGAGATGATAGTCTCTCCACTTGCGGTCATAGATTCTCGTAAAGGACTTATTGAAAAGATAATAAAAATTATCAAAAACGAGAACGTAGAAGCTATCGTAGTTGGTTTACCATTAAATATGGATGACTCGAAGGGTTCACAAGCTCAACTTTCTGAGAAATTTGCAGAGCGGCTGAAAAAAGAAATACAAATCCCGCTTTATTTACAGGATGAAAGACTTAGCAGTTTTGCCGCAGAAGAGAAGCTTGCCCCGGCCCAATATACAAGAGGCAAGAAAAAGAAACGTCTTGACGCAATAGCCGCCGCTGAAATATTAAATTTTTTCCTCCAACAGAAATCGTCAGATAATCAGGTTGAATAGTAAGTTTGTATTTCTATTAGAATTTCCACTGAAGCTGCAAACCAATTTCCGTAGTACTGTTTTTGGGCTCCCAATAATAATACGGTTCCACGTATTCATATTCTGAATCTTCTATGCTCCAGTATCTAACGAATGGTTCGATAATTAGTACTCCTGTATTTGTTTTCTTTTGGAGCCTGAAGGAAGCTCGCAAGCCGAATCCGTCATTTTGTTTGTTTTCAATATCTACATCGCCGACATCACTCAAATAACTTTTTTGCAGACCTTGAATCAGGAAATCAAGTTCCGTTTCAAAACCCCACGCCCAGTTGTTTTCATATTTACCATCAAGCTGATATGATACCGGCAGATAAAGATAATTTGATTCTCTTTCGTAGCCATATGGATCGAAGGAGCTATCGTCATTTGAATATCTATATCCAATACCTGCCGAAAGTGACGCAAGCCAATCTTCGTCTACAAAATCCATGCCGCATAAGAATCTTGTTTCGTAAGTGTTGTATCCTATATTATCAACAGTATATGGCGTTCCGTCAGATAAAGAACCATCGTAGTCGGCATCTCCGGTGGCAAATCTGAATTCCGCACGCAATGAACTTCCGCCGTCAGGTAAGGGACTTGTTGGTGAATCAGGCACCCATCCGCGATATGTATAATTCAATATTCCTCCATAAAACATACCTTTATCCGAAATTCCACCCGGCTCTTTGTAGTTGAAATGATATATCTCAGAACCGATTTCCAGAGAATGTTTTTGTAAAGGCAGATTAAAATCTGAAATAGTTTTACTATCTTTTTGGCCTGTTTCAATCGTTGTATCATTAGGTTCTGATGCAACTGAAACACTTTGGTACATACCAATAGTAACGCTGAAAAGAAATATGAATATTACTGGAAAAGTGCGTGTCGGAAGGTGTACTTTCATATTGTATTACCTTAATAATAATAGTTAATCTTTAATAATTGGCTATTATAATAGCTTTTTGAAATTGGCAATACTGCTATAAATTAAATTCCGCAATAATAGGAGTATGGTCACTCGGACGCTCCATCTGGCGGGGTTCTTTGTCTATATAGCAAGCGGAGCTTTTATCAGCCATTGGTTTGGTGGCCATAATATGGTCTATCCTCCATCCCCTGTTATTTTTAAAAGTGTTTTTCATTCTGTAATCCCAAAATGTGTATTGGCCTTCCTCTTTGCAATGCGCCCTGAAAACGTCAACAAAACCCCATCTCATAATTTTTTGCAGTGCTTTATGAACATCCGGATGAAAACAGACATGGCCGAGCAGTCCAACCGGGTCATGAACGTCAATAGGTTCCGGAGCAATGTTTAAATCACCAACCCAAACGATTGATTCCGTGTTTTTAAAATTCGAGTCGAAATAATCAAGCAGCCTGTCGAACCAATTCAGTTTGTATTCGAATTGCTCTGATTCAGGCATATTTCCCTGCGGCACATAAGAATTTACAATTGTTACACCGTTAATTTGCGCACTAATTAAGCGAGGCTCATCTTTTGGTTCTTCATCGAATCCGTATCTTATATTCTCAGGTTTGTCTTTACTGAAAATCGCTACGCCGTTATAACTTTTCTGTCCTTTGAAAACATATTGATAATTGATCTCGTCAAATGCCTGTCCCGGAAAATCTTTGTCCTGAACTTTTGTTTCCTGAACGCACAAAATATCAGGCAGATTTTCAGTGAGCCAGTTGGTTACTATAGGCAGCCTGACACGTAGCGAATTAACATTAAAACTTGCTATTTTCATTTTATTCTTTCATATCCCTGGTTCGAGTTGAAAGTAAGATGATATTGCGTATTGTTTCAGTATCACGAGCGGATAGCCAGCGATGTTCGAAATGTTTTTCCTGGGCAATCTGAGCGATTGCCATAAGCGCACGAAGATGATAATTTCTTTCATCTTTAGTCCCGGCAAGAACAAACATTATACTTACAGGATCTGAAGTATGCGCAAATTTGATTCCGTTACGTGCTCTTACAAGAAGAACATCGAATTTATGTTGACCTTCAATAACTATATGAGGAATCGCAAGGCCCGGCTGAACAACTGTTCCGCCTTCTTCTTCACGTTTTAGAAATTTCTCGAAAAGCACATATTCATTTACATCGAGTCTTTTCTCAAGTATCTTTGAAATTGTTTTAAAAACCTGCTCGGCTGTTTTTCTTCCCTCTATATCAAGAATTTTACATTCTTTAATAAGCTTATCGAACCTGTCTTCTATTATTTCGTCTCGTTCTATAAGAATGTCACGAAGTTCATTTTCAAGCGTGACTGTTTTAAGGTCCTTTGATGTGACTCTCTCTACAATATGCATCGCCGCTGAAGCTCTACTGACTCGTGACGAAGCATAAAGGTAATACCATGCGATACTAAAAACGAAAAAACCTACCGTAATGAGCAGGGGGATTTTGCCCATATCGATAATCAAAAAACCATAACCCAAAAGCGCAATAATATGAACATAGGGATATAAAGGCGACTTAAACTGCGGCCGGTAACTCTGTATCTTGCTTTCTCTCATTATGATGACACTTGCGTTATCGAGAATAAAGAGCAGTATCATCAAAGTCGAAGCGGTTTTTACCAAAGATTCGATATCGAGAAAAACCAGAGCCGCTATCATAAATCCGGCTGTTAATATAATGCTCAAGTGGGGTGTTTTGAACTTATGATTGATATGTGCTAAAGCAGGTGGCAGAAGGCCGTCTCTGCTCATCGCCATAGGGCATCGCGAAGCGGCGAGGATTCCGCCGTTTGCTGTAGTGACAAAAGCAGCTATTGCGGCAATGCTTAACATAATGAAGCCGGGCAAGCCCATAAATTTACTTGCGGCATCGGATATAGGTAGATTGGTTTGAATTTGCTCAGTGCCGTTTACAACTGCGACAAGTTCCTGCTTATCGAAAACGCCAATCGTGATTGTGACAACAGCGATATATAACAAAGTAACAACAAACCACGCTAATATCATACCTAAAGGAATATTTCTGCCTGGATTTTTTACTTCTTCACCGACACTTGCAACTTTGGTAAGTCCGCCGTAACTTACGAATACAAGACCGGCTGTAGAAAAAATGGCGAGCCAGCCTTTGTCCATAAAATTTGAATATCTGTAGGTTTTTGTCGCGCCTATTCCGAAAAAGATAAAAATCGAAAGTGTCAGCAAAAGAATGGCCACCAAAACAATTTGCAATTTGCTTGCATGTTTGACACTGACAATATTCAGGACTGTAAAAATAACGCAGCAAGTTACACTGATTGCTTTGAAATGTATTTCATTAAACTGCTTATCGAAAATAGTTTCGATAATTAACGCCATACCAACTATTGCGAATGCGCTTTTTAAAGCTAATGAAAACCATCCTGCGAAACCTGTAAACAAGCCGAAAAACGAGCCGAAACTTCTCTCAACGAAAAAGTAAGTTCCTCCCGCCCGCGGCATAGCTGTTGCAAGTTCAGCTTTGCTTAATACACTCGGTAAGATAATCAATGAAGCGATAAGATAGGAAAGAATAACCGCCGGGCCTGCTTTGGAATATGCAAGAGCAGGTAAAATGAATAAACCTGAACTTATCATCGCGCCAGCGGCGATAGAAAATACATCAGGTAAACCAAGTTGTTTTGTTAGCTTTGCCATTCTGATTATTGCTGGTATTGTTGCCTTTATTGGAGATATTGTCAAGTAATCGTATTTGTTTACTTATCAAATTTTCCCGTTCTCAATAATTTCTGGATTGTTTTAATAAAACGAGCCGATTATTATATTATTGTACTGAAGGAATCAGAGTTTTATTGTTTTGTATTGAAAGGGCAATAAGATGTGCAAAACCTGCGGCTGTAGAGATAAAAAGAAAGATGCAAAAAAAGCACCGGCCAAGAAAGCTAAAAAAGCCACGAAAAGTAAATAATCTGATTATTATTCTGTCTCGGGATCTATAAGAACTATATCTTCCGGGATAGCAACTTCATCGCGATGATTGGGACCGAGCAGCTTTTTGATTTCTCGACTGTGTTTTCCTGCTAATATTTTTAGCTGATCGCTTGTGATGCTCGTGACGGCTTTTGCGTTATTGTTTATCATCACGACTTCACCTGCATTGAAAGTGCCTTTCACTGAAGTCACGCCGCTGGGCAGGAGGCTTTTATTTTTGCGAATTGCCTGCATAGCGCCTTCGTCAATAAATATCGTTCCCATAGCTTTGCTATTGAGAATCCACCTTTTCCTGTTGGATAGTTTCCTCTTCGGCATGAAAATCGTTCCGATTTCTTCGCCTTTTATTATTCTTGTGACAACATCTTTTTCCTGCCCGTTTGCCAGAACAATTCTGCAACCTGCGTTGGACGCAATTTTCGCCGCTTCAAGCTTGGTTTTCATTCCGCCTGTGCTATGAATACTTCCTTTGTCACCGGCGTTTTGCATAATACTTTCGGTAATTTCAAAAACCGTATGTATCGGCTTTGCGTCAGAATATTGATGCGGATTCTTATCGTAAAGCGCATCTATGTCACTGAGCATAACCAGAAGGTCCGCGTCGATTTTGCTCGCGACTAACGCGCTGAGTTTATCATTATCACCAAAAGCGGTTCCGATTTCCGCCGTACTTACGCTATCGTTTTCGTTCAGAATAGGAACGACTCCGATATTGATTAGTGTTTCAATCGAATTGCGAAGATTCAGATAAGTTTTGCGATTGCTCAAAACTTCGGCCGTAAGTAAAACCTGTGCGACAATTATATTGTAACGAAGAAAGGCTTTTC
>JAFGPS010000078.1 GCA_016936075.1 Sedimentisphaerales bacterium
CAAAGATGAACAATATTCGACATCTTCATTAATAGATTTTATTTTTGAGCGGTCATCTGAGTCGAGCCCTGATTTTCCTTCTATAACAGAAGTCTTTTTAATAAACGCTCGTGTATATTCAAGCAATGTCATAAGGTCTTCTGGTACAGGAGCGGGATTTCCCTGGCCCTCGCCTGCTTCCTTGAGATGCCAGATTTGCTGATATGGTCTGATTTCGATAAAATATATTTCACTGCTCGCGGCGTTTTCTTTATCGGAAATTGTTGTCTTTATATCAGTCGCATTCGCGTAAAACATTATACTATCACCAATTTCCAAGTCATATTGCTCCAGTTCAAGAATATAATTAAAAATGGCTTCATTCGAGTCTGGTTGAATCGGTATGTCTATGGAAATTGGCTCTCCTTTGGGAAGTTCAGCAACTAATTTTGCGGAACTCAATCCAAAATCATCTGTAATTAAGAACTCAATCGGGACGCTGGAAACATTTGTAGCGAGGTAGTCACCTTCAGGAGAATTTAATTTGAATTGAGGCGGATTATCAGTTTTTAGCACAATTTTCAGCTTTGGGATATTTTTACTTTTCAAACCTTTCTCATCAGTAAGATGAAATTCTATATTGCCTTGTTCTTTTGCTGTAAAAGTATGTGAGAAAGTATTTTCACCGTTAAGCTTATTTTTACTTGATATGCCATTCGGATTGGTTATTTCAATTTCGCTTAGCTTACTTGTAGATTCTATATGTAAAGTGACAGAACTGTTTTTAATAATCTCAAGAGTATTGTTTTTAATCTGTTCAGAGAGCTTCTTTAGTGTTTCGTCATCCCGAATATTTTGCGGCAATTCAATTTCTGCGGTAATACTTTTAATTTGCGGCGCTTCTCGAATATCAATATTGTGCCAGGGTGTTTGAGCAAGATCAGCTTTGAATTGATATTTGAATTGCCCGGTTTTCGAAAAGAATTCAGAAGTCTCGAATTTTGGCTCTGTCCCTGATTCTTCGGTGGGTTTTAATTGTATTCTCTGATCGTTGGAATCCTGACCAATTGGCTTAATAATTAGCTGACCTGATTCTGGAATACGGCCATTTATTTTTGCGCTTAGAGTAAGCATTGTTTCGGGTTCAGATACGATGTCACTTGTGATAGATTCGAGTGAAGTCGCGGAAACCGGTGCGATTGCAGAAAATGGAACCGCAAGTCTGGTGAAATATGTTGCCAAAAATGAAATATTGTGATGAACATAGAAACTGACAACACAAAGTCCCAGGAATACAAAAGCAGCAAGTGCGAATCCTCGCCATTTTTCAACTACAGAATCGAACTGGAAAGTTTCGCTGTCTTTATTTACCCTGATAATTAACTGCTCTGCAAGAACTTTTGAGTAAGGATAATCAGCCTTGTTCTCGTAGTATTCCATCGCCGCGACGAGCTGCTGATTTAAGCTGTAATTATTTTCAATAAAATTAGCAGCGTTAGTATAAGAAATCTGAGCTAAAAGCTGCCGTGACAATTTATATACAAGAAAAGCAGTAGAACCTGCTAAAAGAAAGAATGCGATTAATCTGCCCGGCAGGCTGAAATTGAATCGATGGTCAAGAATAATATATCCGCCGATATAAATACAGGCAAAGAGCAGACAAATAGCCGCTGTTTTAAGAATAGCTATCGCGGCCAGCCATTTTCTGACCTTTGCGACACGCGACACGAGAAAATCAAGTTCTTCGTTTATAGCCATAATTAAACTCCCTTTATCTTCTCATCCTGTTTGCGGTTGCTGATTCAACTAAAAGCAGCACAATTAACATCCATGCAAAGTATTTCCATAGTGTAAGTTCTTTTTTCAGCTTAAAACCTTCAGCAGCCTCTACGTTATCTCGTTCTCCTTTTTGAAATATTCTGCTGACAGCGTTTTCAATTTCTTTATCCGAAGGTTTTGTCATATTTGTTTCGCCGGAAGGTAAGTTGACTCCAGCGTATATTATTGGTTCCTTGATTGTTTTTATCCAGCCCGTTCTATCGGATTCCGGGATAGTTATGAGAGAGCCATGAACAGGTACATATTGTGTTTGTCCATTGCTGTTTTCTATTGAAATCTGGTTTTGAATAATCTTGTCCGTACTTGAAATATCCAGGGATAATACTATTCTTTCGTCAGAAGCGAAACTGTAATTGATAATTTGACTTTGCTCGCCTATAAGGCACTGGCAAATTGCAACGGCGGCATTCGATTTCAGCAAAGAGCCTAAAGAACTATCTATACTCGAATTAACAAGTATGCTCGCTCCATTACCATTTTTAATATAATAAATAAATCCCGCATTATTCTGATATCGCCATAAACATGTACTTTCGGGTATTGGTTGGCAATCCCAGCAGCCTTTAAGAGCTAACTTGTCTATTCTGTAGTTTGATAAAGCTTTAACAGCGTTATTGTCCAGACCTGGAATTTGTTTCGAGTCCGGGTTAAGTTCAAGGTATGCCTTCTTTTTTATGAAAGTTGTCGGCAGGGCAGGAATAACTTTGTTTTGAGAAAGCTTCGCCGCGGTTTGGGCAACAGGTTCATCAGTCAGGAAGAATATTGCTCTGCCTCCTGAGTTGATAAAGTCTGAAAGTGCTTTGTTCATATTGCTTAAAGAATCATGTATTTTCGGGCATACAAAGATATTTGCCCAATTCAAATCGGAAGGACCAATGTTTCTGATTGGGATTCGTTTTACATTATATTTGTTCGCTGTTCCTTTTTCTGAGATTGTATTAACCGCGGTCTCAAATAAAAACATTTCATCTTCTTCAGTTTCGGCCAGAAGAATATTTTTTGTATTCTGTTTTGGAAATTGAACAGCAATGTAATATTTATCATCTTCTGTTAGATTGTCATGTTCGGATAAAATTATTTCTATAGGAGTAAAAGCACTTGTGTTTTTTATTGAACTTGCTTCTATCACGAGGGGGGAGACTTGTGTTTGAAATGGGTTCAAGCTAATGTCAGAAGATGCTATCTTTTCGTTTTCAACTATAGCATACAGTTTTCTTTTTTGCGGCGTAGCATTATTATTGATTATCGTTACATTGATAGAAAGCTTATCATTTTTGAAATCATCGATATCTGCTTTGGTTATAGAAATGTTATTAATAGGTTTTGAAGATGAAATTAATTTGAAATCGATACTATCAACAAAAGCAGGTTCTTGTATATTTAAGGACTGTTCTAAGAGATTTCCTGTGAAATCGCTGATTAAATACGCGGAAATATCATCATCTGGTTTTGTGTTTTCTTTGCTGTTATTCAATCCCGAAATAAAAGCTACGAGGTCCGCTCTCTGGGCTTTTATTTTCATTGACTGAACCTGAGATATAGCCTCCTGTTTACTTAGTCCATAGTTCCAGTTTCCTGAAGCTAAAGAGCAAATATTAAAAACAGAATCCTGATTTGAAGATACGATGTAATCTATTGCGGAATCTTTCATCTGCTGAAAATAAGTATCTCCGCCGTCTGTATATGACATAGAAGCGGAATCATCCAGGCCTAAATAATAAATATGGTTTGCTTCTTTCGGTTTGTCTTTTTTGAAAATGAAAGGCTGTGCGAACAGGAACGCTATTAACATAATTATAAGGCATCTCAAAAGCAATATAAACAAATCCCGCAAATGTCTTCGAGAGTGACTTTCAACTTTGCTCGTTTTCAGGAATTGGAGCATTGTGAAGGGCACTCGTCTGAATCGCGGCTTGGCAAGAAAATGTGCCAAAATCGGTCCGCCGACTGCGATAATTCCGAACAAAAATGTCCATGCCGCAAAGTTCATCTCATCCTCTTTCTTTTGGCAAGGTATGCAATCATTGCTCTATCCAACGGCTCAGATGTATCGAGAAGACAATAATCGACGTTACTCCTGCCCGCTGTTTTTGCGATTTCGTCCAGAAATTCAGTAACACGTTCACTGTACGTTTGTTTAAATGATTGTGGGAATGTGCGTATTTTTTCACCTGATTCCAAATCCTCGAACTGTATAAGGCCATCATAATCGAGATTTATTTCGTTATGGTCAAGCGTCTGAAAAATAATAACATCATGCCGAAGGAATTTAAGATGTGAAAGGCCTTTGAAAATGCTTTCTTTGTCATCGAGCAAATCAGAAATTAAAATCACGAGTCCTTTTCGCTTCGTAGTTTCAGCAAGTGCATGAAGAACATCGGCAAGGTTTGTTTGTCCCTCGGGTTGGTTGTGCTGCAGCGTCGATAGAATAACATTCAAATGTGTACGCCTCGAGCTTGGCGGAATTCGTTTTTTAACTTTATCAGCAAACAAAACCAGTGAGGCACTGTCCCCCTGGCCGATCATCATGTAGCTTAACACCGCTGCCAGCATTGAGCCGTATTTGCTTTTACTTATTGAGTCATTGCCCGCAAAGGTCATACTTTTGCTATTGTCTAAAAGCAGGTAAACGACAGTATTTGTTTCCTGCTGAAAACGCTTTATGTAAAGTTTATCACTACGTCCATAAACTTTCCAGTCAACGAATTTTAGTTCATCGCCTTCGTGATATTGCCTGTGGTCACTGTATTCGACACTGAATCCATGAAATGGACTTGGATGTAGACCAGCGAAAAATCCCTCGACCGCACAGCGTGCAATAAGCTCCATGTTTGCAAGCTTGCTTAAAAATATCGGATCAAGATATTCACGTTTATCTGCCATTTTATAAGCTCGAGGTTAATAATAAAATATTATTGCTTATTAGTTATCTTCTTCGTCAATAGCTAATGTATAATTTGTATTTTGTATTTCATCATAAATTCTTGTTTTTGAAGAAAGTCCCATTCCCCAAACACTGAACAATTCCGGATCAATTTGCTCATTAAGCGTTATTGAACTAACTGATAATGAGGTATTTGCAGTTAATATACTTGATATTGTTTTCGTCTCCACAGAATCAAACCACCAAAATCCCTGCGGATGCTTCTTCAATATTGTAGTGTATTCTTCAGATATACTGCCATTGACAATATCTTCAATTTTTTTGATACAATATCCTTTTGATGGTACAACCCATATTTTTAATATTGCATCAGGATTTGTATAATCGCACTGTAGTAATATACATTCTTCCCCATCAACTTTGTCGCTTTGAGCCGTAAAGAAGAAACCATTCTTAGCACTTAACATGATATTATTTTTCAAAGTAGCGTTTCGTGCAGATTGATATTTAAGCAGAGGATTATTTCTTATCTTATATGAATTGCTCCATTCGGGCGGACGGATGAATACATGATCATTTGATGGATAATAATCAATGTTAGATTCTTTTGAATCTATGTCAATAGTACCTTGTTCACTTCCATGATTCTTATATTTTTCGTCTCCGATGAATTTAGTTTCCAACTTGTCTATTCGGAAATGATTGCAATCATATATAATTCTTTGGGTCTCAATTAACTCATAACTTCCTTCGTCACCATAATCATACTTAGTAATAGTTTTTACACCTGCCTGCATTGTTTTAATAGAATCGAGATTCTTTTGATTACCTTCCATAGCAGCTACGACTTCCGGGCTTAATTTGTTTAGTAAATTCGAGTCTGTTTCATCTGCTGCAACTTGAATAGTCATAAAAAAAAGAGTATAAAGGAGTATCGAAATTTCTTTACGAATTAGCATAAATGTATTCCTGTAAAACTATTTGGGCAACGGAACATTTTCTACAAGGTC
>JAFGPS010000001.1 GCA_016936075.1 Sedimentisphaerales bacterium
ATGCCGTCTGCTCTTTTCTTCGATGAAGAAGAGGCAGACTTAATTAGAGTCGGTGTCGAAGCGATTAATTCACGTCATCTCAATGCACAGAGAGCCGTTCGATGGATAAAAAGACACATGGGAGATCCTGAGTATAAGAAAACTATCGATGGTAAAAACTGGAATCCTGTCGAGCTTTCAAGTCTTATTCTCAAAAAACTCAAACAGGATTGCTCTGTTGAATGCGGCGAGATAAAGAATGCTGTTGTTTCCGTACCTGCTCATTTTGACGAAGTTCGAAGAAAAGCAACTATGGACGCGGGTGCAATGGCGGGATTAAATGTAATCGGTATTGTCAACGAACCAGTAGCAGCAGCGTTGTACTATGCAACTACTCGAAAGGTGACTGGTAAAGTGCTCGTTTTTGACCTTGGTGGTGGTACCTTTGATGTTACTATCATGGATGTCAAGGGACATCAGATGGATATTATCTGTTCGCAGGGAGACCATGCACTTGGCGGTATCGACTTTGACGGAAAAATCCTCGAAATACTCGAGAAATGTTATAGTGAGAAATTCAACGGCAAGTTAATATGTTCCGAGGAAGACCGCGCAAAATATGAAGATGAAGCGGAAGATATTAAAAAGACGCTTTCACGTCGTGATATTGCCAAGAAAATGCTCTATGGAAAAGAAGGCAGCATAAGAATAGAAATAACTCGCCAGATGTACGAAGAGGCGATTGCTTCGTTAATGGAACGCACAGACATCCTGGTTGAAATTGCACTTGAAGAAGCTCATCTGAAACCTGAAGACATAAGCACTGTACTATTGGTTGGTGGAAGTACAAGAATGCCTGTTGTTCAGGAAAGACTGACAAAACTTTTCGGATTTCCTCCGGAAACAGCAGTTAATGTCGATGAATGTGTAGCTCTCGGTGCCGCTCTCCAGGCTGGTCTTATACTCCTGAGAGAAAAGCCGGAAGAGGTCCCGGCTGGTATTGCAAGCGGCTTAAAGGATATAAATCTGATTGATGTATGCAATCACAGCTATGGAACTATTTGTGCGCCTATCAATAAAGAAACCGGAAAACGCGTAATTCAAAACAGGATTATCCTGAATAAAAATACTCCGCTTCCATGCGAGGCAACTCAGACTTTCTATACTGTTACTCAAGGACAAAATGCAGTTGAGGTAACAATCACACAAGGTGAAGATAGAGCTGTAGAATATGTCAATAAAATTGCTACTCATAAATTCGATCTTCCTGAAGATAGACCTGCTGAATGTCCAATTAAGGTGACTTACAGTTATGATATAAACCAGAGAATGCACTGTAAGTTTGAGGATGTCGAATCAGGAAGGACGCTTGAAGTTGCTCTTGGCTTTAATAACAATGGCCAAATGTATGAAGAGCAGGTAAATGAAGACAGTAAGCTAAATAGCATGAAAGTAAGTTAAATTTGATATAGGATAAACACGGGAATAGAGATGGGAGTTGTACTGGTTTTAATTTTGATTGTCGCCGCAATTGTGGCATTCTTTACTTTCGACTTTGAAAAGTTGGATCAGAATAACGCATTGATATATAAGGTGACAAATTATAAATCAGCTATTTTGAATTATTTGTCTGAAAAAGGTCTTTCCCTTCTTAATAAGAATGCAATTAAAATGGATTCACTTAATTGCAGGATACAGCCCACTATACAAAGAGATGGCAATGACGCCTGTGATGCTTTTGGAGTTGAAATCTGTGGTACAATACAGACTCCGAATGACAGGCATCAGGCAGTCATAAAAGTTAATATCACGGATATAACCGATGGTATGCAGAAGGTACAACCTGTACAAGCTAAAGTGAAACAATGGCAACAAAGTGATTCTAAAAATCTTAATTTTGTTTCCGAACTCGGTACGCTCCCAAATAAAGTGACTGTTCTTTCCGACTGGACTAATGTCGCTAAACTTCGTTTGGACTGGATTCTTTTGCCGAGAATAGGCAAAAGAGCATTAAAGTTTAATATTTCTATTTTATCTGCTCAGAACAACATGGAACTTGCTTCATCAGAATGCAATTATGAACACGAAAATCTTTATTTTGGTTATATAGATTTGCAGGAAAATATAAAGCGTTCCAAAACACTCGCAGTAGCATTGGCATTTTCTGTAATAGCCGCTGATGGCAATCTGAATGACAGCGAAGTTGAGTTTGTCAAAAATTGGGCAAGAGAAAATATTAATACATCTCAGACTTCTGATATTGACAGGAGTAAGCTTGAACAAGCTCTGGAAGAAACAGTTGCTTTCTTCAACGATGGAAATCTCTTAAATACTTTTGATATTTGCACCGAGATTGTTGAAATCGTACCTGTTGCTCTAAGATATGATATTCTTGAATTTTGTCTCAATGCAGTTAAAGTAAGTGGTTCCGTTGCCGAGCAGGAATTAAAAGCCGTCAGGGATATTGTAAACTGGTTGGAACTGAATGGAAATCAGTTTAGGACAATGATGGAAAAAATAATTCCTCTTGATATGCACGAAACAACAGATATAGAAACATTACTTGGTGTAACTTCTGATATGTCTGAGGAAAAAGCACGAGCACATCTGAATAAGGAATATGCAAAATGGAATTCGCGTGTAACTAATTCAGATCCAAAGATTCAATCACAGGCCGACCAAATGCTAAAAATCATCGCGGAAGCAAGAACTCAATTCGTGAAACAATGATATTTTTCTTAGAATATCATTCCATTTTTCCTATTTTTACATAATCGTAATCAGGAAGCTTAGCATTTTCCGGATTCTGTTGCCCAAATGAATAAAATAAGTTACTATAGTATTCATGGATAATAAATTAAAAACTATAGTAATTCTTTCTGCGATAATAAGTCTATTCCTTTTGATTATGATTTTTCAGGTTTTACTCAGCGGCCCAAAATATGATTTGAACGATATTGTTGAGATAATACCTGTAACGCAGAACGAAAACAACTGGCCCATGTTCCGCGGCTCACAGGAACTTCTTGGTATAGCCCAAGGGCAATTACCTGATTCGCTTGAGTTCCTTTGGAGATTCAAAACCGATGGCGGTATAAAATCATCTCCGGTCATAGATAGCAATATTGTTTATGTCGGTTCCAATGATGATAATATCTATGCGATTGATTTATATACCGGCGACAAAGTCTGGTCATACAAAACAGACGATTCGGTTGAAGCTCCGCCGTTATGTATAAACGGCATGGTTTACGCCGGCTCCCTTGGCGGCTTTTTCTATGCGATTGACGCTAATTCGGGTGAATTCAAATGGAAATATGAGACTGATGGCTCTATTTACGGCGCGGCGAACTGGACTTATTCGCCAGATAAAAAAAGCATCTGGATTATTGTCGGAAGTTATGATAACTTTTTATATTGCTTCAATTTTGCAAATGGCAAACTTGTCTGGAAATATGAATCCGATAATTTCATTAATGGTTCAACAGCAATAGAAGACCAGACAGTTGTTTTCGGCGGCTGTGACGAAGTTATTCATGCAATTTCATTAACCAACGGAAATCAGATTGCGAAAATTGAAGATGTGTCAAATATAGCCGCTTCCGCAGCAATACTGGATGGGCAGGTATATGTGGGTAATTACAACAATGTCTTTCTCAAGGCCGATATCAAATCAGAAAAAATCCTTTGGGAATATACTGAAAGCGATGCCCCTTTTTTCTCTTCTCCCGCAATCGGTGAAGATTACATTATTGTAGGCAGCCGGGACGAACATGTTCACTGTATTGGTCGTAATGATGGAAAGAAAATCTGGACTTTTACAACGTTAGGAGAAGTTGACAGCTCGCCTGTTATCTGCGGCGATAAGGTCATTTTCGGCTCTGAAGATGGAAATATTTATATGATTAGACTTTCAGACGGCAGCCAGGTCTGGTCTTATGAAATCGGTCAGGGAGTCAACTCCTCACCGGCCGTAGCACAGGGAATGGTCGTCATTGGCTGCGATGATGGTTACGTTTACGCTTTTGGGACAAAATAAAGAAAGGGATTAAGTTTATAAGTGACTAAAGCTGAAATAGTATATGGGTAAATGAGTAAAAGAGTTGATGAGATTAAAATACTCTTTCACTGATCTGCTCATACACTCATTTACTCATAAACTTTTTACTTATGAAAATAGCTCATCTTACACCAAGTTCAGGGGACACGTTTTATTGCGAAAATTGTCAGCGTGACATTGCTTTAGTAAACGCAATGCAGAAAATGGAGCATGAAATTTTGCTCATGCCCATGTATTTACCTGTAAATGCTGATGAAAAGGACTTGCCAACAAGCAGCCCGATTTTTTTCGGTGGAGTAAACGTTTACCTTCAGCAGAAATTATCAATATTTCGCAAAACTCCTCGATGGCTCGATAAACTTTTTGACAATCCGAAACTTCTCCAATGGGCCGGCCGCAAAGCAGGCATGACAAGCGCAAAGGACCTTGCTGAAACGACCATTTCAATGCTTAATGGTAATCACGGCAAGCAGGTTAAGGAATTGAACAGACTTGTTGACTGGCTCGCACTGGAAGAAAACAAACCTGATATTGTCACTTTATCGAATGTACTTTTGGTTGGGCTTGTAAAACCGATTAAGGAAAGACTTGGCGTTCCTGTATTGTGCCTGCTCCAGGATGAAGATGGTTTTATAGATGGATTAGGCGCACCTTACGCAAAACAATCGTGGGATATTGTTACAGAGCTTGCCAAAGATATTGATTTGTTTATTTCTGTAAGCAAATATTATTCCGATGTAATGCAGGAAAGATTGTCACTCGAACCTGAATTGCTTGAAGTTGTGCGCATGGGTATTTCTCTCGATGGATATTTACATAGGGACAAACTCCCCGAAGTTCCAACAATAGGTTATCTGTCAAGGTCGTGCTCGGAAAGGGGCCTGGATAAATTAGTTGACGCTTTCATAATATTAAAGAAAAATGATAAGTTAAAAAATGCAAGGCTTCGCATTTCAGGAGGGGCCAGAGGTGATGATGCACCGTTTATAGACTCTCTAAAAAAGCGTCTTAGCAACGCAGGTATTATTGATGATGTTGAGTTTTTACCTGATTTCAGCAAAGAAGCAAAATATAAATTCTTAAACTCACTTTCTGTAATGTGTGTTCCTGAAAAGCAGCCTGTCGCATATGGTTTGTATGTTCTTGAAGCTCTTGCTTCAGGTGTACCGGTTGTGGAACCAGCTATCGGTGTTTTTCCCGAACTGATAGAATTGACTGGAGGCGGTGTATTGTATAATGAAAACAACGCACAATCATTGGCAAAAGCTATGGAGCCGCTATTACTCGATCCCGATTACGCGCATAAGCTCGGCCAAAAGGGAAGGGATGCTGTTACAGAAACTCTTAACGTAGAAAACAATGCCCGCGAACTGATTACAATCTACGAACGAATTGTACAGAAAAAGCAGGGAGGCTAAAAATGCTCGAACTTGTTCATGTGACAAAGAGCTTTGAATCGCCAGTTGATTCAGGCTCGGTTTCTGTCTTGAAAGATATAACGCTGAAAGTCGAAAAAGGCAAGTCACTCGTAATCGTAGGCCCATCTGGCAGCGGCAAAAGCACTCTCTTAAATATAATAGGCGCATTGGACCGACCGACTGATGGTAAAGTAATCCTTGATGATAAAAACCTCGCCGATCTGGATGATAACAAACTTGCTGAGATTCGCAACCGTGACATTGGTTTTGTATTTCAATTGCATCATCTTCTGCCGCAATGCACAGTTCTTGAAAACGTCTTGATACCTTCTCTTGCCGATAAAAAAATGTTCTCCAAAGAAGAAACTCAAAAAAGAGCGAAAGAACTTCTCGAACGTGTCGGATTAAAGGATTTCCTGCAGTATCGACCGGGTGAGCTTTCCGGCGGCCAGAGACAACGTATAGCGGTTGCTCGAGCGTTAATAAATAAACCAAAACTACTCCTTGCAGATGAACCGACCGGCTCCCTCGATAAGGATTCCTCGCAGAATGTAGCCGACATGCTTGTTGAATTGAATCGTAATGAGCAGGTGGCTTTAATTGTAGTGACACATTCGCTCGAACTCGCTCAACGCATTGGTCATGTTATGGAACTAAATGACGGCGTTCTTACAGACAGGAAGTAAAATGAGTCTGCTTAAACATGCAAAACAAAGTCTGTTATTTTACTGGAGAACGAATCTTGGTGTGTTGTTGTGCGTTATCGTTAGCACATCGGTATTAACCGGTGCGCTTATTATTGGCGATTCCGTTCGATACACTCTCAGAAAGTTCACAGACTACAGGTTAGGCTCAACGAAATTGGCTCTTGTCCCACAGGGAAGGTTCTTTAGTACAACGCTTTCCGACAATCTCGCAAAAGAACTTGATACAAATGCCGCTCCGGTTCTTCAATTGAGAGGAATGGTTGCAAATGGTAGTGGAGATATAAGAGTTAATAGTGTACAGGTACTTGGAGTTGATGAAAGCTTTTATAATTTCGCTCAAGGCCGGACTCCTTTCGATAAAGATTCGGTAGATACAATTGCTTTAAACAAACCTTTGGCACAGCGGCTTAATGCAAACATTGGAGACGATATTGTTTTAAGAATAGAAAAACCTTCACTCATGCCGAGAGATGTCCCTCTTACTCCAGTTTCTGATTTGGCTATCGCGTTCAGGCTCAAAGTTATTTCTATTGCAGGCGAAGATGATTTTGGCAGATTCAGTTTGCAGTCTAACCAGGTAGCATCATTAAATGCTTTTGTCCCTTTAGAATGGCTCCAGAAACAAATCGACCGCATTGGACAGGCGAATATAATTCTGGTTTCTGATAACGCAAATAATAGTGTTACTATAGAAGATGCCAATTCTGCGATAAAAAATTCATGGCAGCTTGCGGACGCGGAGCTTGAACTTCGTAAATATGAACAGAAAAATATTTATGAGATCCGAAGCAAACGAGTTTTTATTGATGATATTCTTTCAGAAGCAGCACAAAGTGCGAATGATAATTCAATTGGGATTCTTACTTACTTTGTAAACGAAATCAGACGTGGTGACAGGTTCACGCCGTATTCGATGGTGACAGCTATTGAGTCTAATGATATTGTTCCGAATGGTATGCAGGATAACGAGATAGTAATTAACCAGTGGCTTGCCGATGATATTGGTGCAAAAGTCGGTGACACAATCGAGTTGAAATATTTTGTTCAGGCACCAATGAGAAAGCTCGAGGAGAAGAGCAGCAATTTCAAAATCAAAGCAATCCTTCCAATGGAAGGAGCTGCGATTGATTCCAGCCTCATGCCGGATTTTCCGGGTCTTGCCGATGCGGAAAATTGCAGGGATTGGGAACCCGGTATCGATATTGACCTTGATAAAATTCGCGACAAGGATGAAAAGTACTGGGATGATTATAAAGGTACACCGAAAGCGTTTATTACCCTTTCTGCCGGTCAGAAAATATGGTCGAACAGGTACGGTAACTTAACCGCGATTCGATATCCGATTGGTGGCGATTCGGAAAGTGACATCGCACAAAAGATATTAGGCAATGTTACTCCTTCTTCGGTAGGATTATTCTTTATGCCTGTTCGTGAACTTGGCTCAAAAGCAGGCGGCGGCACGACTGACTTCGGCCAGTTATTCCTTGGCTTGAGCATGTTCCTTATATTTGCCGCGTTAATTTTGACCGGCCTTGTGTTCGTCTTCGGCGTTGAAAGCCGCAGCGAGCAGGTAGGCGTTTTAATGGCCGTAGGTTTACCGGCGAAACTGGTAAAAAGATTGTTATTAATCGAAGGTTTAATACTTGCTCTCTTGGGTGCGGTTATCGGGACATTTACAGCAATCATTTATACTAAAACAGTAATTTATGCCATATCAACAATCTGGCAATCAATTGTTAGCGGCTCGGAGATACTCTTCCATACACAATTATCGACTTTGATTATGGGAGCGTTATTTGCGATAATATTTTCTCTTATTGCGGTATGGATTACTTTGCGTCGCTCGTTGAAACGACCCGCCCGTGAACTTCTCGCCGGAGCTCTCAGGTGGCAATATTTCAAAGCGAAGAAAATATCAAAAGGTCGAATCGCTTTATTGATAACCGTTCTTTCTGCTATCGGAGCGGTACTGATTGCGGTTCTCATGGGATCAGGTGACAGTAAGGAAGTTTCGGGAGCATTTTTCGGAGCAGGCTCGTTGTTATTGATTTCTGGACTCAGCTTGAGTTACGCTTTATTAAAAATTATTGCTGGCCGCTGGAACAGGGCTGTTTCTTCTTTGGCCGGTCTTGGTTTGCGAAATTCCACTCGACGAAGCGGCAGGAGTCTTGCTGTAATTGGCTTGCTCGCATGTGGTATATTTCTCGTTATCGCGGTCGGAGCGAACAAGCAGAGTGCTTCAAATGCGCACAATCGTGCTTCGGGAACAGGGGGATTTGCTCTTTACGGCGAATCGACTATCGGGATTCTTCATGATTTAAATAGCGAATCAGGCCGCAAGGAAATGAGACTTGATAGTAGTGATATTGATAGCGCCGAGTTTGTTCAGTTGCGAGTTCATGATGGTGACGATGCGAGTTGTCTTAATTTGAATCGTGCGCAGATGCCTCGTCTTTTAGGAGTTCAGCCCCAGCAGTTACAGAAACGGGGTGCGTTCAGTTTTAAGGAAATAGCAGAAAACGCTGATAAAGATAATGCGTGGATGCTTCTTAATCAAAATATATCAAGTGATATTGTTCCCGCTATCGGTGACTATGGAACTGTATTCTGGGGACTTGGCAAGTCGGTCGGTGACGAACTTGATTACGTCGATGAAAAAGGGAATTCCTTCCGCCTGCGAATAGTTGGAATACTCACAAGCTCTATGGTGCAGGGCAGCTTAATAATTTCCGAAGATGAATTCGTAAAGCGTTTCCCATCCGATGAAGGTTATCGAATGTTATTTATCGATGCACCGCAGGAAGACGCGGACAAAGTTTCAAAATACCTTACGAGTCGCCTGCCGCAATACGGCGTTGAAATAATGCTGGCGGCGACAAAGCTTGAGCAATTCATGGCTGTTGAAAATACTTACCTTTCAATATTCATGTTATTGGGCGGCCTTGGTATGATTCTCGGCAGTATCGGGCTCGGTCTTGTCGTGCTTCGTAACGTACTGGAAAGACGCGGCGAGCTTGCAATGCTTCAGGCGGTCGGGTACAATAAAGCGACTCTGAAGAAATTAATATTCCACGAGCATGGCGGCCTGATGCTCTATGGATTGCTTTGCGGAATTATAGCCGCTCTCGTGGCGGTTGGACCTGTTTTGCGAACAACAAGGGCACATGTGCCGTATTTGATGATTGTTGCAATTGGTTTTAGTGCCGTTTTGTGGATTTGGATTGCCGCGGCTGTAGCTCTTAAAGGCTCTTTGATGGACGCGTTAAGGAACGAATAAATGCCGGAAAATCAGCTTCAGAAATTATCTTCACTCTTCCCAACTGGGATTTACAGATTGATTCCAATAACCATATTTGTATTCGGAATCATATCTTTAATTTTATGGTTAAGTAATAATCCTGTAAAGCAGTTCACCGTTCGTTTACCAAGCGAGCGTGATTTAGCCGCACCCGATGAGCAGGGCTCTGGCGGAATAATCACAGGTACATTGGTTACTCTTAATGGGGTGCCTTCCGATTTGCCTGGTTCATGGCCCCATTTCAGGGGCATAAATTTCGATGCGATTCTTAGCGAACAAGCGGTAATAGCTCCTATTCATTCTGAGCCTGTTCGTCTTGCGGATAACTGGCCCGAGAGCGGCCCGGAAGTTTTATGGTCTAAAGATTTGGGAGAAGGTTTCGCCGGAGCCGCTGTCTTAAATGGCCGTGTCTATCTGATAGATTACGACCAGCAAAACAACGCCGATTTGATAAGGTGCATGTCTCTCGATGACGGCGAAGATATTTGGCAATATTCCTACCCTGTAAAAGTAAAACGCAATCACGGCATGAGCCGCACCGTACCGGTTGTAACTGAAAAATACCTCGTGACAATCGGCCCGAAATGTCACGTTACATGTCTTGACCCGATTACAGGTGAATTCAAATGGATGCTCGATCTTGTTAAAGATTACGGCACAAAAGTTCCGGAATGGTACGCCGGACAGTGTCCCATCATAGAAGATGACAAAGCAATAATCGCTCCCGGAGGCGAGCCGCTAATGATGGCCGTAGATTGCAACAGCGGCGAAATCCTCTGGCAAACTCCAAATCCCAATGAGTGGGGCATGACGCATAATTCAATCGTACCGGCTGATATTCTGGGTATGCACGTTTATCTCTATTGCACAACAGGCGGCGTAGTTGCGGTGAACGCAGAAGACGGCAGCCTGTTATGGGAATACCCCGACTGGAAAATCAAACTCGCCAACGTTTCGTGTCCCATAGTCGTTGGCGATGACAAAGTATTCCTGTCCGGCGGATATAACTCCGGTGCGCAGATGGTTCAGCTAAGCCTTGAAGATGAAAAGATTACATCGCAATTGCTTTTTGAGTTGGACTCGAAAACTTTCGGAGCCGAGCAGCAGACCCCGATTCATTACGACAATCATATTTGGGCAGTACGTCCCGACAAGGAGTTCGTATGTATTGACCTGGACGGCAACGTAGTATGGACAAGCTCACGCACAAACCGTTTCGGACCGCAGGGACTCGGCCCGTTCTCAATCGCGGATGGAAAGATATACATTTTAGATGACGATGGCACACTAACTCTCGCCGAAGCAACAACTACAGGTTATAAGCAACTGTCACAATCAAAAGTACTCGAAGGCCCCGACGCCTGGGCACCAATGGCCTTCGCCTCCGGCAGACTAATCATAAGAGACATGAATAAAATGATCTGCCTCGACATCTCTGCAAAATAATATCCTCCCGCAAAGGCTGAAAGTGCCAAAGGTGCGCCAAGCCGCAAAGATTTTAACCAAGAATGAACACGCCTGTCGCGTCGTAGTGCAACGAAGACGGAAAGATATTATAAGAAATATTGCCACGAAAAGGCACAATAAACACAAAAGATATTAACCGCTGATTAACACGGATTATTGTAAGAGCACGAAGAGAATAGATATTGTGACTCCTCGCTCGATTAGCGACGTACGCAGCAGGCCATTGTTGGCTGTCAGAATGTGATTACCTTATCGCTGTCAATGACCCATTCGGCAAGCTCCGTCATGGTGGTCTTCTCTGCTCCGGCGAAATACGGATGATTCTTGTAGATCCCGCAGCGGGCCATGCAGGTTCCGCAGACTTTGACGTTGACGCCCATAGAGATGAGATCCTTGAGCATGGCCGATAGGTCTTGGTCGTAGCCTTCAGGCGGTTTGCAAACATCACGAGCCATGTCCACAGAGTCATTCATTAGAAAGATTCTTACTTCCTGTCCCGCTTCCAATAATTTTCCTGCCAGACGTAATCCGTTCCAGGTTACATCGGTGTTGTCGTATGGTTCGCGGTTGAAGATGATCAGTAACTTCATGACATTCCTTTCTCTTGTTCAGACAACATATTATTGGTTTCTGTATAACTATATAACATCCTGAAAAGATATACTTGAGATGTGATTATGTCAAGGAATATTAAAAATGTACATAACACCGTTTCATTTCCCCGGATTATTGTAAGAACACGAAGAGAATAGATATTGTGACTCCTCGCTCGATTATTGAACGCAGCAATAAAAAAGCCTCACATCTCATCAGAAATATGAAGCTTTAACTGTCTATTTAATTAGTAAGGTGTCCCCGGATTATTCTTTTTATTTGAATTGGTTGGATAAATTTATTGTTTTTTTATTGTGTATGTATTTATGATTTGTTATAAAGCTAAATATTGATTCATTTGAGATTGCATCGCTGTGGGGTTTTAATAGAGCTTATCTTGTTGGTTTATGTTTATATAACCGGAAAGGAATAATTTAATAATTCTATTAAAGGAGTAATGTCATGGAAGATCAAAATAATAACAATCAGTCAAAAAAAGAAAAAGATGAAGAAATTATCAAAAAAGAGGTGCTTAAACAGTCTAAGGAGAATACCTTCAAATCAGTAGAACTTTGGAGCTTATTTAAAGGATCTCTAAATTTATCAAGTAAAGGATTAAAATATATATCAATTATAGAAAAATTACAAAATATTAAAGTATTATATTTAGATAACAATAAAATTGAAAATATAGATGATCTTGCACATTTGACAAAATTAATTGAACTGAGATTATCACATAACCAAATTGATGATATATCACCACTTAAATATCTTAACGAAATCAAGAAATTATTTCTATCTCATAATAATATCAGTAATATATCTCCTCTTAAGAATATAATAAATGAAATAAAACCTGTTTCTCAAAGCTATGGTAATAATAGCAATACAACTTTATCTTATTCAACAGAATTAAAAGAACTTGATCTTAGCTATAACCAGATAAGCAATATATCAGCCCTTGCAAATCTAACAGGTATTAAAACCCTTTACATTGGGGATAACCAGATAAGCGACATATCTCCACTGTCGCCTTTAACGAAAATAACATACCTTTACCTAAGAAATAATCAGATAAGTAATATCTCAGCCCTTTCGAATCTTATAAATATAACTCTACTTGACCTTCGTAATAACAAAATTAGTAACGTATCAGACCTTTTCGGATTGAAAAAACTTCTTAATCTTAATATTCAAGGATGTAAAGATATTACTGATGAACAGGTAGAGAAGCTACAGAAAGCACTACCGAAATTAAAAATACGTAGATAGAATCATAAATGAATATAGAACCAATGTTCGAGCGGGGATGTAATCGGTTGGGAATCGTGTTTTATTGCAGGCTCATAAAAAGCAGTAAGGAAAAAGAAGATTGACCGCAGTCTTAATGTTTCTCCCGCCAAGGCGCCAAGACGCAGAGAAATTATATGTTTTAGGCGGTATGTTAAATAATATTATTTTTTCCTTGTCTAAAGATATCCAGAATAGTATTATTCAACCATTGTTCACTAACCCTGCAATAAGAAATGTTTTAGTTTGTATAAAGATATTAAAATTTATAAAGTTGTTGCAAAAGAAATATTATAACACTGGAGTAATTACAATGGCACTAAATGATATTGATTATCTCTATCACTATACGACACCAGCAGGATTAATAGGAATTGTTGAAAATAGAATCCTTTGGGCAACTGATGTATTCTACCTGAATGATAGTGAGGAATTTGCTTTAGGTATTCAAATAGCACGTAATTATTTAAAAAGTAAGCTTGAAGATAGAACTAATAATGAATCCAAAATTGGTAGACTTGAATGGCTTCTTGGTCAGTTAAAAAATATTGGACCTTCTCGAAAGACAGACGTCTATGTATCTTCATTATCTGAGGAAGATGACCAATTAAGTCAGTGGCGAGCGTATTGTTCTGGTGGAGGATTCGCAATTGGTTTCAAGTATGGTAAAATCAAGGAGCTTACTTTGGCTCAACAATTCGTTCTTGAGCAATGTATTTATGAACGTGATGAACAAGAGGCTCTTATAAATGAGGCAGTGGATTCAACAATTGAAACTTGGCTGAATTCAGACTTTCCTTGGCCTGAAAAGGAAGGAGAAGGTCCAAGGTTTGAAATTCATCCTAAACTTGTTGGTGCACTCTCACGTCTTTCACCAAGATTAAAGAACAAAGGTTTTGTTGAAGAGAAAGAATACAGACTCATATCAAAGCCTTCATATTCATTTGTCGAGGGACAAGTGAAGTTTCGCAATCAGAGAGGACTTGTTGTTCCTTATCGTCAATTCGATATTGATGATGATGATTTATGGCGTAAAGTTAGGGTTGTAGTAGGTCCTACCCCACATCCGGAAGAATCAAAAGCATCTGTTTATCAGTTATTACGGGGTAAAACTGGATACGCTCATAGTATCGCATTAACAAAATGCTCTTTTCGTGAATGGTAAGATTATATGAAGACACAAAAAGGATATCATATCTGTTTTTGTTGCTTATATTTGATTATTGTGTTTTATGTTGAGCATCTATGAGCAAATAGAATGTCATTGATAAAACTGTGGATATTAAAATGTACCTGACACCGTTTCATTTCCCCAATACTATTATAGTTTTCAACCTTGAGCCACGAGCTTTCAGGTTTCTTTTCAATATATATCTTCGCCAATGGTGTAAAATTCATATTTTTACACGCGAATTACATGTTAATGCGCATTACAGATCCGGATAAGCTGTCTTAACCATTTTGAGCCATACTCCAATTCTAAGACCTTTTAGCAAACCTATGTTATTATAATAACCGGTTTGGATTCCAATCAGCCGGGCATCTGATTGACGAACTCCACTGTTATGCTCTTTGACACTGGCAAGCCAAATTCCACCACCGCTCATACCTTCTGGATTAATTTTTGCACAATCAACTTGTTGCCCATCAATACTGAAAGTATTTGGAGATAAGCATTTGATTCGCGGCTCAGATTTAAAATCAACCAGTATATCTGTACCGCATTCGAGCGAATTACACAATGAACTATTGTTCGGCCATTCAGATTTTGGCAATACAATGCTTCGGTATACGAGAGCGTCACATCTATGGGTTAGTAAATCCTCTTTACTGGTAATTTGAATTTTAGACGACCGGATAAATTGGCTTGGGTAGCCGATGACTAAGGTTGGTAATTCTGTCTCGATGTCTATTTCCTCTAAAAGCTGTGTACCATCGACGAAGTCAAACTGATTTGAGACGTTCGCATTCAGTTCGATAAAACCAACATCGAGTAGTTCATGACAGTGTTTAGCTTTAAAATCAGGTGATTTTACAGGTACCAATGAATTTCTGGGCAGAATTTGCAAGTCATGATTATTATCGATTAAATGCTTCGCGCTTACAAAAAAGAATCGCTGTTCTAATTTAACTGCTATAGCTGTACCAATACCAAGCTTTGTTTCATCAATAAGACAATAAGTGAATCTACTTGCCTGATGCCTCAAGGCATCCCATTGGATTTGATCTGCGATTGATTCCGATTTCGGTGCCATTCTCTTTACTCTCATATACGGCATTCTACATTATTGTGTTAACCATATTCGATTCAAAGCTAAAATATATTATTATCTGGGACTCCATAACTAATACAATATAAGAAATATTCGATATACTTTTTGTTCTGGAGAAATGGTGTTTATCATGTGTTGTGAAGTCTTATTCGCCCCAGAATAAATATGTTTCACTATTATTTATATCGGTAAATAAATTGGGCTACTTTATTAAAGCTGCTTTATTAAATAAGATAGCAATATTCTTGAATAATTAAATTATTAAAAATTCTATGTCTAAATATAATAGGGTTTAGAGGATATGTGATAGGGCATAAAAATCTGCGTAATTATGCGTCAATCTGTAAATAATATTTTCGTTTAATTCGTGTTTTTTTGTGTTCATTCGTGGTTGAATTAGTTTTTAGTCATTAGTGAATAGTATTTAGTTATTTCTTAAAATCTTTGCGTGTCCGTCTTCGCCGGATCTTCGACTTTGCGGCCCGCCTACGGCGTATTTTCAACTTTGCGTGATAATATTCGTCTATCCTCCCTCGTTCTTCATCAATCGTCGTTAATCTTCTGTATGGTCTTTGTCTGCGCGGGGGCGTAGGAAAATTTTAAAAGAGTACAGGTTTCGTCGTTAAGTGATAGTATCAATCTGTCGAAGTGATAATATCGATTTGGTAAGTTGATAGTATCAATTAAACCGTTTTGGCCGCTTATGCAACCAAAACAAAGTGATAAGTTCAAAATTATAAGTGCAAAGTTGATGAATTTATCGGTGGTTAGCCGATTCCGCATTTTTAATATTTGATTTTTGATATTTACTTTTTAGTTCTTCGAATCTTAGTTATAAGGACGTGTTTTGTTATGAAGATTAGTTTTCAGAATAATCCTTTGATACCGGGTGAGCAGCGTGTTGTTCTGCATACGGGTAAGCGTTTATCTTACGATGACTTCCTGGACCATGCCGCATCGAGTACGCTCTTATCGAAAACAGATTGCATCGCGGTTCTGGACTGTGCCGCGAGGTGGTTAGGGATTTCCGCCGGTAGGGGACGCGAAGCTGATTTGGGGCCGCTCGGTCGCTCGAGGCTCGGGATGAAGGGCAAGTTTAAGGCAGCACCTGAAAGGCTCGAAAATAGTGACGTGCAAATGTCTATGAGCTGGATACTTCCGAATACGCTGAAAAAAACGGTAGCAAAGGTAGCGGAC
>JAFGPS010000079.1 GCA_016936075.1 Sedimentisphaerales bacterium
AATAAGAGGATACAGGGCTTGAATGAGAAGGGGATTGAAGTTGCGGCTATACAGACTTCAATAAGAGAACAGAGTGAAATAGATAACTGGATAAAAGAAATTAGCATTCCTTTCCAGGTCAGAATGATTCAGGAAGATTTGGAAAAAGTACGAACAGAGTGGGGTATTAAAGCACTACCATGGATGATTCTGACTGATAAGGAGCATAATGTCATCGCAGAGGGATTTTCAATAGATGAACTGAACGAGAGAATAAAAGAGAATAAACAGGGAAATTAATAATATGTTAGGTTAGATAAGGAAACGAAACATGAAACTACAAAAAAATAAGTTAAAAGTCTCTTGTGCAAAAATTGCCATTTTAGTATTTGTGTTTATGTTACAGGGATTCAACGTATTGAGTCCGCTTCAGGCACAAGGCCAGGAAAATCCTATAGTTGAGAGTATTCTTGACTCAGTGATATTTCAGAATAACTTGCTACCTCCCTTTTCTGCAAGTTATACAAAAACAATGACATGGGAAAGGGCGGAGGGAAGTGGTACATCGATAGAAGAAGGTATTTCCCATTGGGATGGAATTAAATATGATTATATTGATAATAGCTATAATCTTATAGATAATAAAAAAGTGCCCACACACTCTGGTAGGGCGATATGGGATGGAAAACAAGGAATAGTAAAACAAGTCTCTTTTGATCCATCACAAAAACAGTACCTTGATTTTGTAGGTGTGAGAGAAAAAGCCGATGATTTTATTTTTCAAAAAAGAAGTTTTTCAACATACTTATCCAGTTGTGGAAAGACTGAAGAAGGTTTTGTCGATTTACTAAGAAAATCATCAGATTTAATTGTTAAAGAGCAAAAAGAGAAAATAGATGGACATGGATGTTATGTCCTGGAAGGAACGACAGAGAAAGGTCATGCGAGAGTATGGATAGATCCAGAGACAGGATTTAATATACGTAAAATTATTATAAGCAACATTAAAAACGGAGAAATTACCAATATAACAGATATATCAGAAATTGTAATTGATGACATACAAATGCAAATAGTTGAAGATATTTGGCTACCTATGTCGGTAAGTAAGAATATGATAACGAAGGATTCTGAAGGAAATATTATAAATGAAGTAAAAACAACGTATAAAAGAACACAATTTGAATTTAATCCGGATTTTAAAAAACTGGGTGCTTTTAAAATGGATGTCATACCAAATGGTACTCGTGTTAAGTTTGATACAGATAATCCTAAAAGGGCTTTACATTATTTTTGGCAGGATGGAAAAATAGTTCCATTAGATATTCCACCTGTGCCGCTTTTGGGTAAGACACTGCCTGATTTGAGTGATTTGGGAGTGGATATGTTACAGGAAAATATAAGTAATAAGGTTGTATTACTTTGTTTTTTCGATATAGAACAGCGGCCTTCAAGGAACTTTATGATAGAATTGAATAAGAGGGTACTGGAACTAAGTAAAAAGAGTATAGAAATAATAGTTATACATACCGTAAAGGTCGAACAAAGCAAGTTAAATAACTGGGTAAAAGATAATGAAATAACATTGCCTGTCAAAATATTTCAGAAAGATTGGGAAAAGGCTCGAACAGAATGGGGTATTGAAGCGCTGCCATGGATGATTCTGACTGATAAGGAGCATATTGTCATCGCCGAGGGATTTTCAGTAAATGAGATTGATGAAAAGATTGGGGGGGGGCAGTAAAAACGAACATATTTCAATAAACACGCATATAATTCTTATCGCTTGACTATAATGGAAATTGTATATAGGATAAGATAATGCAAAATATTAATATTGAATATGTGATAAAAGTTTTGATTGTAGTGTTGCCTTCTTTAGCGGTGCATGAATTAGCACATGCCTTCACTGCGTATAAATTCGGTGATACTACCGCAAAAGACATGGGCCGGCTAACCCTCAATCCGATAGCTCATATAGATTTTTTCGGAACTATTATTTTGCCGATACTTGTAGGATTTGGTTATGCCAAACCTGTACCGGTGAATTTTTCAGTCTTAACTCGATTGCAAATTGTATTGGTTGCGATTGCCGGGCCTGCCTCGAATTTATGTCTTGCAACAATTCTTGCTCTTTCTTACCATATCCTGCCAGTTGCGAATATACCAATTCTTAAGTATTTTCTTTTACTCGGTGTACAACTGAATATTGTTTTCGCAGTATTTAATCTTATTCCAATCCCGCCGCTCGATGGTTCAAGATTAATATATGCAAGTCTAAGAACTCCGAAGGCGATGAGATTCTATAGCCATTTTTCTCAGGTCAGTATGATTCTTCTTGTTGGATTAATGTACTTGAGTTTTTCAGGTAGATTTAATTTTTTTGGTATGGTAATTGATCCTGTCATTGGATTTTTTTTCAGATTATTTCAATTGTCTTCTTAATGTTTGTAGTAATAAAGAGGGATTATTATTATGTTAAAAAGCAAAAAGTATAAAATGTTTCGAAACCAGAATAAGATTACTTTTCCTAAACGCTCTGGCGGAACTATAGTTAATATACTTGTAGTTGGAATTATCATATTTCTGATTGGTGCCGGTATCATGTCGTTAATGAAACAGACTGGAGAAACAGTAGAAGAATACGGCGAAGGTATGATTAATACAACAAATAAAGCATCTGGGATTGTGTGTACATCGAATATGAACCAAATTTTCCAGATTTTACAGATGTATTCCATAAGTGAAGGTGAATTGCCTGCATCATATGAGGCTTTAGTTAACGAAGTCGGAACGTCAGGTGTCTTTCATTGTTCTGAGTCAGACAGTCCAAACTACTCATATATACCGGGCCAGACACTTAGCTCGCCGCCAGACAATATTTTATTGTATGAGTCTGTGCCGGTTCATAACGGTATGTGTAATGTTCTTCGAGTCAGTGGGAAAGTTGAAATGCTTACTCCCGAAGAGCTCCAAGCAGCTATTCAGCAGACAGAATCGCATCTTTGAAGATAATTATTTATCCGAAGAACTTCGCGACTAAGATACCTGCGCAAGCGATAAAGATTACAGGTCCAAGTATTTTTATAATTATCTTTGTTAGCGGAGTCTCGAAATAGCTTGCTGAAAGTGCAAGGCAAAGATGTACTGGCGTAATAAACAAGCCGCAAATCAAACCTGAAAACGCGAGTGTTTCAAGGGCGATTTTCGCATCCTGTCCTGTTCCGATGTACGGCAAAAGAAATGGAAAAGTTATCGCAACCGTTGGCATAGTCAAACCAGTTAAAAACGCGACGAACATTGGTAAGAAAAAGATAACGAAGTTCTGCGGCATATTTATTTCAGATAAAAAGACAACTACCTGGTCAATTGCATTTCCCGCTTCGAGATTGACCTTGAATAACAACGCTCCGAGTATGAGTAATGCAAAATCAATATTGAATCCTGATTTGAAAAAAGCCGGCCAGCGTTTTACTGATATTTTATGGACATACAGGAAAATCGGTAACGCAATAATTAGTCCGATGGCAGGGGGGATGTTTGTTGCGGCGTATAAAATTGCTACAAACAAAATTGGCCAGAATGCGTGTGCGAAGTTTTTCAGATTGTGAGTAAACTGAGCATGAGTATGCTTGTCTTTGCCTTTTGGTGGTATTCCAAATAACAACAAGAAAATAACGCCGCTAATAATTCCTGTCAATGATATTGCAATATTATGTGAGATTAGCGCAAATGCTGAAATTCCGAACATACCCTGTATTAAAGGAATGGATGGAAATAACGGCCAGACCGTTTCCCATTGGTGACGAAAGAAAAAGTTAATCGCTGCCTGCCGTGACCTTTCAACTTTTATATGGTCTCCCAATTCTCGAACCATCGGAGCGGAAAGCATTATCCCGCCCGGCGTAGGGAGCAAACCCATCATTGCTGGAATCGCCGCCAATGCGAAACGTCTGCTCCTGAACAAACCATGAATCGCCGGCGCAAGTTTCTGCGCGACTCCGGTTTCCTTCAATGCTATACCGAGAACGTTCACTAACATTACAAGAGCAGTAAGTGATACGAGCAAGTAGCCTGTAGTCTGGCCTAAGGGATTCTCGTTCCATTCGAAAAGTATTTGATTCCAGAATTTTACGGGCGTGACGCGCAAAAGTATAGCAAGAGCAAATGCTGAAATCATCATTGCCCGGCCAATCTTTACTTTAAAATGCAAAAGCGCTACAAGTAATATAAGCGCGACAAACATAGATATTAGTGCATACATTTTTCTGTTTCTTAAAGAATTATCAAAAGAAGTTTATTTCAAAGTGTGTATTATAATCGAAATGCTGCTTAGTTGTTAAGTGTTTCCTGTTCTAATTTTGCGACTATTACAGTGCCGCAGGTATCTCCCCATACGTTGACCGCGGTTCGGCACATATCCAGAATTCTGTCCACCGCCAAAATCATGCCGATTCCCTCTATCGGGAGATTTACTGCTCTTAGTACAATAATCAAAGTGATAAGTCCGGCGCTTGGAATTGCGGCTGCTCCGATTGATGCGAGAGTAGCGGTTAGTACGATTATGATTTGGTCACTAAAACCTAAGTGAATACCATATGCAGGTCCATATACTTGTGCAATAAACATTGCTGCTACTGCTTCGTAAAGGGCGGTTCCATCCATATTGATTGTAGCGCCCAGAGGCAATACGAAACTTGTTATCTTTTTCGATACACCTGTATTTTCCTGAAGACATTCCATAGTAATTGGTAATGTTGCGGCACTGCTGGCCGTGCTGAAAGCTGTTGTGACCGCGCTGAAAACATCTTTGATAAGTTTCAGGGGAGAGTATTTTCCAAAAATCCGTAATAAAATCGGAAGAACAATTACGGCGTGAATTAATAATCCAAGAACTACAGTTATCATATAGATTGCCAACGGTTTCAAAACAGACAATCCCAATGTTCCTATCGTATGAGCCATTAGTGCGAAAATACCAATAGGCGCTAATCTCATAATCCAGCCTGTTATTTTCAACATTACATCATTAAACGCCTCGAACAGGTTAACGAGCGGCTTGCCTTTTTCTCCTATACTGCAAATCGCAATTCCCAGAAGAATCGAGAAAAATATAATTGATAGTACCTGGCTTTGCGCCATCGCGGCGAATATGTTTTCAGGGATAATGTCAGTGAGAATCGAAATTATCGAAGGAGCTTCTCTTTCGGAGAAATCAGTTGTCGTCTCCGTTGGTAATTTCACACCTTTACCGGGTTGTATTATATTGACAAGGACAAGACCAAGAATTACCGCCAGTGCGGTTGTAGTCAAATAGTACAGGAACGTTTTAAGACCGATCCTGCCTAACTTTTTCGTATCGCCAAGGCTGATAATTCCAGTGACTATAGATGCGAGAATTAACGGCACAATAATCATCTTTAGAAGACGAATGAACAAGTCACCTACAATTTCTAACTCGCCTGCTTTTTCACCTAATACAATCCCGGTGACGAGTCCCAATACAATAGCAATTAAAATTTGTGTGTGAATCTTGAGTTTCAAATTTCAGCCTAATATTACGATTAGTTTTCAGTATCCTGCGTTGCTTTGAGCAGTTCTTCCTTTATCATTTCTTTTTGTAGTTCCTCTGCTTTCTGGATCAACTCATCTCTGGTCATTTCTTTCTGCTCTTCAAGCTCGAAAGTCCACTCATACGAATCGACAATCCTTTGCGGCCAGAGAACTCCTACAAAAAAATCGAATGGAAAATAGTCGTACCATGGCGCTTTTAGCATTTTATGTGTGTTCAGTGTTTCATAGCCGTCTTTAGTCAGCCTGACATAATAATCGCCGTACCAGTTGAACGATACCGTTACTGGCGATTGCCCGATTTGCTCATCGTTTAAAGCTACCATCGCTCCATCCGGCGTAGTATTGATTTTCAACTCACGTTCGAGACAGCCGCTTGTTAATATAGAAAATATCAGTCCCGTGATACCTAAAAGCAATATATTCTTTTTAATCATTATAAAATCCTTTTTATTTTGTCAGTCGTTTTTTTCATGCTGAATCCCTTTAGGGTGAAGCATCTGGCTTTCATATCCTATATATTTCATTACCACGACTCTGTCATACTCGCGAATGCGGGTATCCAGTTAAATTCGCAAGCCATATCCTTCGTTTCACTCAGGATGACAAATTAAGCGTAATGTTCTATGCAATCGGAAACGATTTTACATTCGATGCCCAATCCTTACAACAAAAAAAGCCTTACCCACTTTTTCTTATTGACCATTTGAGAAAAAACGGTATTTTTACTATATAGAGTAATAGACTGCCTGTATTTCATGATTTATAGAGGCTGTCAAGAGATTGTTAAATGCAAAGCGAAAGATGACATCAAGTAATGAAATAACCATTCCAAAATCAAGAACTGAAGTTACTTTTCAATTTTTGATTACACTAATAGTTGTAGTCTTTGTTGCCATAGCAATATTAGATATCATTCTTGGAGTGGCACTTGTCGTTTCCGTTGTATGGCTGGTTCTAATTACCATGCTAATATGGTCAAAAAACCGCCAACAAGGCAATCTTTACAGATTTTTGATGAATTACCTGGGGAATATGTTTGGCCGACACTTTGCTGAGATGCCCGCACAGAACTCGTCTCATAATGAAGTTCATTTTGGGTATGAGTTGTTTGGTCGCCGATTCCTAAAACAGATTATTCGAATTGATAGAATTGAATCAGTTGAATGGTACACGGGGCAGGCTACAGATATGGCTGGCCGAGATATGAATGACTGGAACGTGTGTTTGTGGTATAACCATAACGATCCAGTAAAAAGCGAGAAAAATAGTAAATGGCACAGAAAGCCAGATCAAGATGTATATATTGTTGGTCCATCTGTGAATAAGGAGAAGGTTGAAGCTTTAGGGACGTTACTTATAGCTTTTCTTCGGGATGCTGGTATATCTCTGGTACAAAGCGAAGAGAGTAACTGTTTTGTCAGAAATGATAAAAAACAGTAAGTAGAAAATAAAGTTGTACGTTACAATTTATATTTATTCGCGGGCAGGATGCCAGCGACACGATTAATCAGCAGGTACGCATCTGCCTTGTGCCCATTGTCTTAGGAATTGTACTTGTTCGGCTAAGGTTACCGATAGGGGCGGTGAAACTTTCAATGCGTCGAGGATATTTTCTGTTGTTAGTTCCTTTTTGTCTGCGTATGCATTGTGGAGTGCGGAAAGAATAGCCTGTTCTATTTCTGCGCCGCTGAAACCTTCGGAAGCTTCGGCGAGTTTATCGAGGTCGAATTTTTTGGGGTCCCGTTTTCGTTTTTCCAGATGGATTCGGAAAATATCTTTTCTTACTGCGGCTTTAGGTAAGTCAATAAAGAAGATTTCATCGAAGCGGCCTTTTCTGAGTAGTTCCGGTGGTAAAGCCGCGATGTCGTTGGCCGTAGCTACTACGAATACTGGTGCTTTTCGTTCCTGCATCCATGTTAATAATGTTCCAAATAATCTTTTTGATAATCCGCCGTCTGAGCTTTGGCTGGCTGCGGACGCAAAGCCTTTTTCAATTTCGTCTATCCATAGAATAGCGGGGGCCATCATTTCGATTTGTTTTAATGCTCGTCTGAGATTATGCTCGGATTGCCCGATGAAACTATTGTACAGGATTCCCGGGTCGAGTTTCAATAACGGCTGATGCCATGCGGTTGCGATTGCTTTTGCGCAAAGGCTTTTTCCTGCGCCCTGTACGCCGAGCATGAAAATTCCCTTCGGAGCTTCGAGGCCGAACTCAATTGCAGTTGTATTAAAAGTTTCTTTTCGCTGGTTTAGCCATTGTTTAAGGTTTTTCATTCCCCCAATCTGGCTCATGTTTAATGGTGTTTCGATAAATTCAAGCAAACCTCCCTGTTGAATCATTCGTCTTTTGCTTGCGATTACGGTGTGAATGTCATCGTCGTCGAATCTTCTGTCGTCTATCACTGTTTCAATAATAATTCGTTCCGCCTGCCGCCTGCTCAAACCTCTTAGATTGCGAATGATTGTTTCCATGCCTTTTTGCGTAATACCGACTTCAATAGGTTTTTTGCGGTGGCATCGTTGGAGAGTTTGGCGGACAATGTTTTTTAATTCGTTTACGTCGGGATAAGAAATCTCGAATTTTCGCGAGTAAGATTTTACGACACCCGGCAGAACGTCTTCGCTGTCAATCATAACAAGGGTATTCTTTTTCCTTTCGCAAGTATCGATAAGGTTACGAAGTGCCCGCATTGTTATACCTTTGTTGAGATGGTCTGCCAAATCGAGAGTTACACAGATAGAGTTTTCCTGGGCATTCGAGAAATGCAATAGACCTTGTGCGGGAGTTTCAGTATCACTGATATAAAGGCTATCGGCCAAAAGTCCCTCGCGAACACCTCCGGCAACGGACCATATCCATAATCCTTTTTTCAAATCCATCGTTGCCTGGCGTATTGTATCCAGGGCATATTGCTCTTCATAGGTAACGATTGATATGCAGCGATTATCGCTTTCTATATACTGTTTAATTCTCTCGGTATCATCCATAATAGAAGAAATTATAATAAAAATTGAAAATGATAAAAGGGTAAAGTTGCGAAACTGGTTGGTTTTTGTTTCATACTACAAGATTGAAGGGTACATTCAGAATGGGTGGCAGCCTCAAACGCAGTTTGGGGATGGTTTCTTGGTATAGAGTTCCATCCCTCCCCCATGGAAGGCTGCCACCCATTGTTTTGTGAAAATACCTTCAAATATCCTTTTTTTCCAAGATAAAGCAATTTTCGCGGCGAGAGAGTTCAAAATCATTGACATTAAGGCTTGGGAATTGTATGGTAATGGCTGTTTTTAATTTATTTGGTGCGATTCATCGCACCCTACATTTAATTGTGTTTATTCGTGTTTATTCGTGGTTTGATTTATTGCATCTAACTGGATTCCCGCCTTCGCGGGAATGACAGAGTCGTGATAGCGAATAATCTGTGTAAATCCGCGTTAATCAGTGGTTAAAATAGTTGGTTTTATTATGAAAATATCTTTAAATTGGTTGAATGATTATATCGAGACGGGCCTTGATGCCGAACAGATCGCTGAAACTCTCAGTAATATGGGTTTTCCGTGTGAAAGCATTGAAAAGCTCGATAATGATACTGTAATTGATGTTGAAGTGACCAGTAATCGCGGCGATTGTCTGGGTTATATCGGAGTTGCTCGTGAACTTTCAGTAGCGACGGGCAAAGAGTTGAAGCTCCCTGTTGTCGTGTTGGACGAGTCCGATACAGATGTGACTCAGTTAGCTCAGGTCGAAGTAGCCGAGCCTGAATTGTGCGGCAGATATACGGCGAGAGTAGTTGAAGGCGTGAAAATCGGTCCTTCTCCCGACTGGCTTGTTGAACGGCTCGAAGCGATTGGAATGCGAACTGTTAATAATGTAGTCGATGTGACCAATTATGTAATGATGGAAACGGGCCAGCCGCCTCATGCTTTCGATTACGATAAAGTTAAAGATGGTAAAATTATTGTTCGTAAAGCGAATAAGGGTGAAAATCTTGTTAGTATAGATGGCTCGAAATGTGAACTGACTCCAGATATGCTCATGATTACTGACCCGAATGGGCCGGTTGGTATAGCCGGAGTTATGGGCGGTTTGGAAACTGAAGTCACTGATACGACAAAAAGGATTCTTCTTGAAGATGCTTCGTTCGACCCGGTTTCTATTCGTACTACATCGCGAAGACTGAGTTTGCCTTCTGAAGCTTCGTTCAGATTTGCGCGTATAGTCGATATCGAAAAAATTGACTGGGCGTCGCAGAGAACATGCCAATTAATAACTCAACTGGCAGGTGGAAAAGTTGCCAAAGGAGTTATCGATATATATCCGAAAAAGAAAGAGCCTGTAAAAACAAGCATGCGGCTGTCACGCTTAAAGAAACTTCTTGGAATTGAAGTCCCTCTCGAAGAAGTTTTAAGAATTCTTACGGCATTGAAGTTCGAGCCTGATTTGCAGAATGATGTGGTAAGCTGTAATATTCCTACGTGGCGAAGCGATGTTCATCGCGAAGTCGATTTGATTGAAGAAGTAGCTCGCGTTTATGGTTATCATCAGGTTCCAACCGAGAAAAAAATCCAGATAGAAGTCGTTCCTGTAAACGCAAGGCAGAGACTTACCGATTCTGTCGGGACATATCTCAACGCATGCGGCTATTACGAAACAATCAATGTGACATTTACCGATAATATCGTTGCTGGACTATTCAATGAGTCGGATTCCGCTTATCTTTCAGTTAAAGATGAATCGAGAAAAAGTGCGAATGTACTGCGTCAGACACTTATAGGCTCTCTTATGGGTGTACTCCAGACGAATGTAAACGCCAGGAATTTGCCGTGTAGAATATTTGAAATCGCGGATACTTTTGTCCCTGCGAAAGACAATAGCGATGGTTTGCCGAATGAAAAAACAAAGCTTGCTCTTGTTTGTGACGGAGATTTGCGAACTCTTACCGGCGTAGTTGAAGGATTAATAAAAAATATCAGCAGAAATGCGATTATAGAAATCACTCCATCAGATTTGAAATGGGCACAAACAGGCGCGCAAATCAAAGTAAATTCCCAGCCGATAGGTGTAATGGCAGTTGTCGGTTCTGCGATAAAGGATAAATTCGATTTCAAAGAAATCACTCTATGTGCTGCAGAAATTGATTTCGAATTTCTACTGCAATTGGAAAAAGGCCAGTTAAATGTAAAACCGATTCCAAGATTTCCTGCGATACAGCGTGACTTATCCATTATAGTCGATGAGGATGTGACATGGTCGCAAATCGTCAAGGCTGTAGAGGAAAAAGCTTCTACGGAACTTGAGCAGGTTAATTTTACAGACATATATCGCGGCAAAGGCATACCCTCCGGACAGAAAAGCGTTACTTTGTCACTGCAATTCAGAGACGAAGATGGAACGCTTACCCATGAGACCGTAGATACTTTCCAGAAAGAGATTGTTCAAAACCTTTGTGATTCTGTGAAAGCAGTTTTACGCGATTCATAAATCATTTTTGCTGAAATATCCAAAGTATTATTGCAACGAAATAAGTCCCTGAAAAAGAAGGATTTGTTTCGTTATATCTATGTAAGTCATTGTATATAAATAGCTTACGTAAAATATTTCCAATTGAGTTATCTGGTAATTTGGGGGCTTATTAGAAAAAATAAATTTTCTTTACAACGAATTTATCCGTCATGCGTTCTTATTAATAATGATACAGAAATTGATATGCTTGAATAGATTTTGTATTGGGCAGATTTATTTCTTTGAAATTCAGGGAATTAAGCAATATTATTGTAAAAAATCAATAGCGAACAAGTAAACAAAAATGAATTTTTTTGATAAGGAGTTTTGAAATGCTAAGCGAAATCAGAAAAAATGAGAGGAAGTTATTTACCTTTGCAGTGCAGGTCATTATCTGTACTTTGGTAATTTGTTCAGGAATTGCTTCAGCAGAAACAAGATTCGCAGATGAAATAGGCAATGTAACAGTTGGAGATTTCAAAGAAACGACTCCAATGAAAGTTCCGTTCATTCTCTGGGGTGGGGACATTCCGACTTTCTATGCGAACGGCGGCTTGAAAACTCAGCCGGGTACAATATTCGCAAATCTTGGTTTGAATATCGAACTTGTTCGCGGCGATGACTTTCTTCAGCAGGTAAGAGACTATATGAAAGGCGATTCTGCGTTTCTCAGGGGTGTTTTCGGAATGCCCAGCCAGGCTTCAGAAGTTATAGGAAGCGATTCGCGTACAAAACCTTATATGTTCATGCAAATGACATGGAGTGCCGGTGATCATTGTGTTGCACGTGAAGAAATAAAAACTCTAACAGACTTAAAGGGCAAGAAAATTTGCCTTCAGACAGGCGGGCCGCATGATGTCGGTTTTGTCGATGATGTTCTTACAACAGCAGGTTTAAAAAGAGACGATGTGACTTTAGTTTTCGCGAAAGATTTAACCGCTACTGCCAACTCACCTGCAGAAATGTTCAGGAAAGACAGTAGTATCGCGGCGTGTTTTGTCGTATCTCCTGATATGATTGGTTTGACAGGAGGTTTCGATAGTATCGGAACCGGCGCAGAAGGTACCGTTAAAGGTGCGCATATACTCGTATCAACCGCAGAACTTTCTTATTCCATTGCAGATACATATGTTTGTAGAAGCGATTATTGGACAAAACATTCGGATGTTGTGACAAAATTTGCGGCAGGTTATTTGAAAGCATGCGAGGAAGTAATTGATTTGAAAAAAGCATACGAATCAAATAGCTCAAGTTCCAATGGTCAAAAATACAGAGCACTTTTGCAAATGGCACAGGATATTTATGGTAAAACCGATATACCTACAATAGAAGATGCTCATGGTTTGCTTTGTGACTGTACATTTGTGGGTCATCCCGGAAATATCGCCTTCTTCAAACAGGCGAACAATTCTCATGGATTTGACGTTTTCCAGAACAAGCTGCTCGATATAGTTGTATCAAGAGGGTACGCAAAAGTTCGTCAGGGTATTTTTCCAAGTCCTATTGACTGGAACTCTTCTGCATTCGATATTTTGACAAAAAAGCAGGTTGCCCGCGGAGAAAGATTTAATCCTGAAGCAGTTCTTAAAGAAATCGAAGCATTAAATCAAGGTTCACTTGATACCAGAACGATTTTATCTTTTGCTATTAACTTCAAATCGAATCAGGACACTTTCTCTGAATTACAGTATGGTTCCGAATATCAGAGAGTTGTCGATGCTCTTGGAAAATTCGGTAATGCTGTAATTGCTATCAGGGGACATGCAGATGTCACAAAGGTTCTTTCTGAATGCGTTCAAGCAGGTATGGAAAAGAATATACTGAAACAATCAGGCACTACCGGAAACTATAATTATTATCTCAACGGCAGGCCGCTTGATCTTAACTCTACTGCAGAAATAGTAAAGCTTATCGATAATGGTTCGTTCGATGGAAGTGCCAATCATAATCCGAGGGAAGTTATGAATGCCGCACGTAATTTATCGAGAAGCAGAGCAGAGGCCGTTCGCGATTCCATCGTGGATTTTGCAAGGAAAAATAATATAACCCTGGATATAAGCCAGATTCAGCCGGTGGGTGTCGGTGTAAAAGAGCCGCTCATTACAAAACCGAGTAATATGGCAGAAGCAGAGCAGAACATGAGAGTTGAGTTCAGGATTATCAGAGTAAACGCCGAAGCAATCAATCCTTCTGATTTTGATTTCTAAAAAACATCGAGAAAAATTATATTTATCTAAAATTCTAATTTTTCTATAGGAGACTTAAAATGAAACATAATCTGATTTTAGCAATATTTACTTTTGCTATACTCTTTGCTTGTCGTACTTACTCTCAGGAAACTGATATAGACAATGTAGTTATTGTTCTTGACGCTTCAGGTAGTATGAATGAAGGAATGAGAGATGCCCAGGGAAAAGAAGTAAAGAAGATTGACGCGGCCAAAGCCGCTCTTTATGAAGTATTAAATCAAGTCCCGGATACAACCCATATAGGATTATTTGTTTTCAGTTCAACAAGAGGTAGCGGCGTATGGTTCTATGATCTCGGACCTAAAGATGACGCGAAACTGAAACAGGCGATTAACTCGATTCAACCTTCTGGAGGAACTCCTCTCGGTACCTATATGAAAGTAGGTGCCGATAGACTGCTAAAAGAAAGGGAAAAGCAGTTTAATTACGGATCATACAGGCTGCTCGTAGTGACAGATGGTGAAGCCAATAACGAGAGGCCTAATTTGGTAGATGATTATACGAAAGAAATAATGTCAAGGGGAATAACTCTTGATGCTATCGGAGTTTCCATGGCAAACAAGCATACTCTTGCAACAAAGGTTCATAGTTATCGTAGTGCAAAAGATCCGGAATCTTTCACACGAGCCGTAAGGGAAGTTTTTGCGGAAATATCTTCTGAAAAGAATGATGTCGCCGGAGAAGATGCATTTGCTTTAATTGCGGGGATTCCGACAGAAGTTGCAGCCGGGATGATTTCGGCTCTTTCAAATACTGGAAACAATCCGATTGGAGAAAGGTCTGCTCAGCCGATAGTTGGTCAGGTTCAGCGTCCACAAAATCCTCCTGTGAGAAATGTTATCCCTCCCCAGGTTCAAACTCAAAGTCATAGAAGAAACGCCCCAATGGCTTTTATGAAAGTGGTTATAAGTGTATTTATCATAATATTTATCCTTGCAGGAGTTATCAAAATGTCGTCTAATTCATAAAACGACAACATTAGTACAGGAGTATAAGATGAGCATTGAAAGCAAAGCCAGAAAAGTCGCTCTTGCTTCGCTTGTATGGATTATAACTGTTCTTATTGTTTTTGGTGGGATTTGGTTTTGGATTTCACGCTCTAAAGCCAAATTGACAGACGAGACAGGCTCTGCAAGCAAGTACAAAGAAGAGGTTCGGATTATTGCCGACTCCTTTTCCGGGTATGCCGGTTTGCGCAAATCTTCAGAAGAACTCAAGAGCAAGGGAATCAAGCTTATAGTTCAGGATGATGGTGCGGATTATATAGGAAGGATTAAAGCTTTAAGGGATAATAAAGCAGACATGGCTGTATTTACAGTTGACTCATTATTAACCTCCGGTATTAAAATAAAAGAATTCCCTGTCAGTACAGTTCTTATTATAGACGAGACAAAAGGCGCTGATGCAATTGTTGCTTACAAAAGCGCATTGAAAAATATTCAGGATTTGAATAGAAAAGACGCGAAAATAGTATTAACTCCATCTTCACCGAGCGAATTTTTGGCAAGAGTCGCTCTGGCGAGCTTTAACCTTCCCGAACTGCCGAACAATTGGATCGAAGAAGCGGACGGAGCAAAAGAAGTATATAACAAATTCAGGAAAGCATCGAGAACGGAGCCTAAAGCTTATGTTATGTGGGAACCCTATGTCTCAATGGCTTTGAAAGATTCTGATGCAACGATTATTCTCGGAAGTGACAAACTCAAAGGTTATATAGTTGATGTTTTAGTGGCAAGAAGAGAATTCATCAAGCAAAGGCCGGATTTAGTTAAGCAGGTTATCCAGGCTTATCTAAGCACTGCTTACAGTTACAAAGATAACATGCCGAAACTGGTTTTGGAAGATTCCAGGAAAACAGATAGTACTTTGAGCAAAAGTGAATCGGAGCAGGTTGTAAAGGGAATTCAATGGAAAAACACCCTCGAAAATTATGCTCATTTTAATCTATTGGACAGAAAAGAAGCACGAGGACTGGAGGACCTTGAAACAATTATAAGTAAGATTACAGGAGTTCTCGTTACAACAGGCGCAATAAGTCAGGAAGAGGGTGACAATATCGAGCCTACAATTTTGTTTTATGACAGGTTTCTACAGGAATTAAAACAGGCTAATTTTCACCCGGGCAAAAAACTTAATATAATTAGCGGAAATACGCTCGCTAACGACGAACAGGTAAGAGGCGATGTCGAATTGCCTGTGTTAACAGAAGGGCAGTGGGACAGCTTAATTCCAGTCGGGCAGATGAGAGTACAGGATATTAGTTTCAGAAGAGGAACGTCTGAGCTTAGCGATTTTTCAAAGCATGATTTGCAGGAATTGACGAGCAAGTTAAAATCTTTTCCTCAATATTATCTCGTGATTACTGGTAATGCCAGAGCCGAAGGGGATCCTAAGGCAAATTTAAAACTCGCTGAAACCAGGTCGAAAGTTGTAGCAGAATATCTTATTTTAAGATTAGGTATAAGTAGAAACAGAATAAAAACGATAGCTGCGGAACCTTCAATGACAGGTGGTGACGCTCAATCAGTAAGTTTCCAGTTAGGACAGATTCCTTATTAACGATTTAGCAGGGCAGGTAACTATGGATAAAGAAAGATTCAGGAGGAAGTACCTGTTAGGTATTTTCTTGAGTCCTTTGACACTCTTCCCTGCGGCAGCCGGTTTTACGGGATTTTTGGGTTTTATGCTGTTTCAGAAAACGGTTAATGCAGTTGTCAGCCTGGCGATTGGATTGGGATTAGGACTCGGAATACTGGCTCAGAGATTGATAATAGGCTCTGAAAAAATTGCCCAAAAAGCAAAAAAGGAAACCGAAGATGAAGAACGAGCCGAAAGAGAAACGAAACTTGATAAGCTTGATAAAGAATTAAGAAAAACACGTGGCAAGCAGGACGAGGAAGCATTAAGAGAATTGAGGTTTTTAGTAGATAATTTTAATAAGAGTGATTTATGGAAGCAAAGCCTGGATGCTGTTTCAGCAAATAGCTTACTATCAACGATAGATGAGATTTTTGAGCAGTGTTTAAGCTCTTTGTATCAAACCATCCAGCTTTACCAACTTGCTCAGGAAGCTCCTTCAAAAAGAATAAGTGATTCGATTCTGGGAAAACGTGACTCAATTATAAAAGGAGTTCAGGACAGCGTCACCAGGCTGAATGTGACACTATGTGCGGCTCAGGAGTTGAGAGTCTCGAATGATCAGGAAGCAAAGCTTTCGAGATTAAGCGAAGAGCTTACGAGCCAGCTTGATATTGCAAAACGTGTCCAGGAAAGGCTGGAGAATATCCGTTTGAACGATTATGATGCTGAAAATACAGCTATGTAAATTTACTTTAATATAAGTGTTTTCGTAAAGAAAAGAGTAATTGGAGTTTAAGAGCAATTATTTAAGGAGAACCTAAATGGGTGCAATAGGCAGGTTATTCAGAAACATGTGGTATTTTCTGACTGGAAAAGTCGACAGGATGAGCGAAGGTATGGAAAAAGATCCTACCGTCATTAGAAAACAATTCGATGTGATAATCGAACAAAGGAAGATGAGCATCAATCAATATGTCGAAGCAGTCTCCGGTTTAATTGCCGTCCAGGAAAAGAAAAAAGCCCGGCTCGAGTATGCCTCGAAAGAGCTTGATAGATTATCTACTCTGCAGGATGGCGCTATTGCTATGGCAAAGAACAGGATGAAGGAGCTTCAGAAGCAAGGTATGACGAAAGAGCAGATAGAAGCAGATGCTACCTATATGAAATGCCTCACAGGCTATCAGGATTTTGCTTCATCCATCACTCAATATGAAAGTGAGTGCAAGGCTCTTGAAGATGAGATACAGACATCTCAAAAAGAAATTGATAGTCACAAGCTTCGTCTTGAGCAGCTTAAGAGGAGTATCGCGGAAGTCAAGAAAGAGAAAGACGCGACTGTCGCCGATATAATTTCAGCTAGGGAAGAAGATGGAATTAACAAAGTTCTGGCCGGAATATCGACAGATAAAACAGGAGAAATGCTCGAACGTCTAAGAGATAACAGGCAAAAAGCGAAAGCACGAGCCAGAACTACAAGAGAACTTGCTCAGACTGATACCGCACAAAGCATGGCGGAATTTGAGAAGTTTGCCTCTGAAAGTGTCGCGAAAACTAACTTTAATGATCTTATTGGCCTTGGTGATCAGCCTTCAGTTGAGACTCCTTCTGAAGATAAGCCTGGAAAGATTTCTGAAGGTTAATTTGCTTTTTCCCATTTAATATTAATAGAGTTTAATTTTTAAAAAATATTTACGAGATTAAGGAGAAATAAAATGAGGACTATGAAGAGTTTAATAATTGTGTTTGCTGTCATGGCATTAACGACCGGAAGTGTTTTAGCGGCGGAGACTTTTTCTCTTACATGGAGTGAGTATCCTTCATGGAGCGTTTTCGGTGTTTGTGAAATGTTAAAGTTCACAGAGACAGACGGAAAATGGGCGATTGATACGAAAGGTGAATATCTTCTTGACGGGAAAGCAGGCAAACAGGGTATAATCGAAAAGAAATGGGATGTCGATATCGTTCTTCTTGAAAAAGATTATGATACATGCATTTCATTTTATGCGACGAGTCAGTGTGATGCGGTATGCATAACAACTCTTGATGTATTGCCGATTGCACTATCAAGAAGCTCTGTAGTTATCATGCCCACTTCGACAAGCTTCGGTGCAGATGCGCTTATTGTTGGAAATGATATTAAAGAAGTAAGCCAGCTTAAAGGTAAGAGTGTTTACGGCCTTTCCAAAAGTGTATCAGAGTACACATTTGACAGGAATATTGAGATTCTAAAGCAGAACGAAAAAGACTATAAGTTTGTTCACAACGACCCGGGAGCAGCCGCAGTTGCATTCCAGCAAAATAACAAAAATTATACAGGTGTAGTTGTCTGGAATCCTTTTGTAATGTCAACACTTGCAAACAGGAAAGACTCGCATGTATTATTCAGTTCTGAAAGTATCCCCGGAGAAATTATTGACTCGGTTGTGATGGCCAAAGGCTCGCTCGAAAAAGCATCCGGCAAAAACGGCGCATGTGCAATAGCCGATGCTTATTACACTCTATCTAAAATTCTTGCTCAGAAAGATACTCAAGACCAGACACTTGTCGCATTGGGAAAGAAATTTTCCAATCTCAACGCAGAGCAGATGAAAACAGTTGTAAGACAGACAAGATTTTATGCTACGCCTGAGATGGGAATTTCCTTTATGGAAGGTGGAGTTGTCTTTCCGTGGAAGAAAACTGTGGAAGATACTTCAGACTTGTTTACAAATGCAGGATTTGATGCCAGGAAATCCGAAGTGACAACAAAAACTCTCAAGGAGCTTATGCCTTTTGTAGTAAAGTTCTGTGTTGATAAGGAAATGACACCGAAATCGCCAGTTATAAGTTATGGTAAAGCTGATGATAATACACAGATGCTTTTTGATGCCCAATATATGAAGGCGGTCCTTGAAAAAAATAAATAAAAAAGCAGAGCTTTTATAAAGAGTGTCTTGGTTGATCGCTTATAATCGGGCACTCTTTATTTTTAGAATTTATTAATTGTTTTTGATAAATTTGAATATGGAGTGTATATGACAATTTCTGCTCTGAAATATTTTTTAGTAATTTTTGTGTGCCTTATTTGGATAGTAAAAATTGCGGTAAGTGAAAAAACTATCAGAAAAGCTCTATCAAAAAGAGATGCATTTATTCTGAGAATGTTGTCACTTATTATCCTGATTAGCGTTTATCTGTTCCTTTCGCACAGACAGCATTTAATTAATCCTGATGATAGTACTATGCCTACAATATCTCAGCTTGGTAAAGGTCTTCAGAGTATTTATAAAGCAGATGAATTCACTGAAGAACGATGGATTGTAGTCGATGCCAAAGCAACTTTCTCAAGATTTTTCCTTGGCCTTGCCTTTACTATTGTTTTGTCAATAAGCTGGGGAATTTTAACCGGCTGCTTTAAGATATGGAGAGAAAGCTCAATTCTTCCGTTGGTGTTTTTCTCCTTCATTCCTCCAACAGCAGCTATGCCGGTTTTCTTTGTAACAATGGGAACTGACATGGCAATGTATGTTGCGCTTATTGTATTTGGAACTTTTCCAATATTAGCCCGGACAATTTGCCTGGCGGTTGACGAAATTGATGAAGAATTCATTTTTAAATCACAAACACTCGGAGCCTCGAAATTAGAAGTAATTTATAATGCGATTTTCAAGCAGATTCTTCCCAAAATTATTGACAGCGTTCGCCTTCAAATTGGAATAGCGGTTATTCTTTTAATCGCTGCGGAAATGATGTGCGGAGATGCTGGATTCGGTTATAGGATAAGGATACACTACAAACTGGCAAACATGTCAGTTCTTTATCCATACTGTGCGTTCTTAGCAGGATTTGGTTTTATTATTGACGCAGCATTCAGGAAGATTAACGCGTGTTTATGTCCATGGTATTTCAATCTTCCCGCCAAAAAACGTTCCTGTCATTCAGGAAGGATAAATAATGCAAAATAAAGATATAGTTCTTGAGATAAAAAATGTTTTTCACAATTTCGGGAAAAAGTATGTCCTCTGGGATGTTAATCTCGAAGTTGTAGCAGGTGAGATCGTAGGATTAGTTGGCCCGAGCGGCTGCGGAAAATCAACTCTACTGAGAGCGATTCTTGGTACGCACCCGGCGGCACGAGGTGTAATTACGGTACATAGCGGCCCGAATAATAAAGAACTTAAAATTGTTAAAAAAGCAAACAGGGACTGCGGCATTGTTTACCAGAAATATACTCTGTTTCCTTTTTTAACTGCTCTTGAGAATGTTGCAGTCGGGTTAAAGTTGGACGAATCGAATTTGTTCCAGAGAAGTTTAGGCAAATTTATGAAGTTTGATTTTCCATCAGGAAAAATGAGATGGGGCCAGCTAAGAAAAATTCATCTCGAAAAAGCAGCGACTTTGCTCGAAAAGCTCAGGCTGAAAGATGCAATGGATAAATACCCAAGAGAGCTTTCAGGCGGAATGTGCCAGAGAGTAGCAATCGCACAGTCACTCATCATGAAACCGAAAATACTGCTTCTTGATGAGCCGTTTGGTGCATTGGACGAAGCGACAAGAGAAGAGCTTCAAACTATGCTCCTTGAGCTATACGATGAAAACGTCCATGCAAAAAGTAAAGGTGAAAAGCCTCCTTATACAATTATAATTGTCACGCACGAATTGAATGAAGCAATTCTGGTTGGTGACAGAGTAATTGGACTGTCGCAACACTGGGACTCAAAAACCGTTGGAGATTCCAGGGCGATTAATGCTTCGACAATAGTTTACGATTCAAAATCACCTGTTTTCCAGCCGAATAAGGAAAGAGATTACGGCTCGTTTGCACAGCAGAGAAAAGAGATAAGAGAGTTTGTATTTAATCCTTATTTCCTTCCGAAACCGTCTGAATTTAGATTGCATTTCTGGGAACAGGTTGAACATGGAGATGGTGAGGGTATATTAAAATTAGGAGAGACAAAAGATGAGTGAGAAAAATGAGGTGAGTTACGGCTTTCTGGCAAAACTTGGGAGGACCTTAAATGCAGGACAATCAAAAGTTGTCGCATTGACTGGAAATATTTTAGACTTGTTTTTCTCGAGTCAGGAAAACGATTATGTCCCATTAACAAACTTTTTGATATCGAGTTGGGACACTCCTGATATGAATAAATGGTTTATTAAAGTAGTTTATGAGTTGAATAAACCAGTACATTTTCTAAATGATCAGGATAAAGAAGATGTAGAAGAAGCATGGGTAAGAGTACATACTCACCCCAATGCTGAACAGGCAGTAGAAAAAGTAATCAGGCCGTTTTCATTTGAAAAGGCAGATAAAGAAGCAAAAGAAAGTTTCGAGAATGCCTTAAAACTTACTGCGGAAAACTCATTCTTTGCACTTGAATTCCTCAGGCAGTTATGTCTGGTTTCAAGAGTAAAAGTTAATGGAAAACAAATTCTTAACAGGGACCTGATTATTCTTGTCGAAGGTGCTGATTTACTTATACCACAGGGCGAAGTTTCAAGGATTTCTGAGAGCGACAGGAGAAAAGTTGCTATTTGCAGGGACTGGTTCTGCGATCCTGAATTTATGAATGGAAGCGACTCAGTGGTTTTTATAGCTGAATCCAGGAGCAGGCTAAACGAGGAAGTTTCTCACCTGCCGCAATTATTGGAAGTTGAAATTCCATCTCCCAATGAATCGCAGCGAGAATCCTTTATCTCATGGTTTACTAAAAAACAATCAGAAAACCGAAAACCGAAATTTTGGAAAGGAGGTTCTGCAGAGAAATTTGCAGGCTTAACGGCAGGACTTTCTATACACGCTTTAATGCAGCTTTTGAAGGAAAAAAGCTATTTAAGCGAAAGTATCGAAGAAAAAGATATTATCGTAAAAGTTTCGGAATATATTGTGAGCCAGCTTGGCGGCGAAGATGTCGTAGAGTTTTACAGGCCGAAACACAAACTACTTGATGTTGTCGGGAACGAAAAACTTGTAAATTTCCTGAAAGAAAAATTTATACCGAGAATAAAACAGAAAGAAGGCTGTATTTCGGGAGCAATTGTCTGCGGGCCTATAGGCTCGGGAAAAACTTTTATTTTCGAAGCAGTAGCGGCAGAGCTTGGGATTCCGGTTCTTGTCTTGAAAAATTTAAGAAGCAAATGGTTTGGTGAGACAGATGTGATTTTTGAGAGGTTACGTAGATGTCTTGAGTCTTTGGGTAAAGCTTTGATTTTTGTTGATGAAGCGGACACACAGTTTGGCGGACTGGGACAGGGTGTTCATGAAACTGAAAGAAGACTGACTGGAAAAGTACAGGCTATGATGTCTAATCCTGTTTTAAAAGGTAAGATTGTCTGGTTATTAATGACGGCTCGAATCAACATGCTATCGCCGGATATAAGAAGACCCGGAAGATGTGGTGACTTTATAATTCCTGTTCTTGATCCGATTGACGAAGATTTAAAAGCATTTGTAAGCTTTGTGCTAAAACCAGTTATGAAAAATGCTTCGGAACAATTTCTCGCAGAGTTAGCCGAAATAATGAAAGGATACTATGCGGCTGCGTTTGCATGCCTTAAGGACGATTTGATTTCTTATCAGATTTCACAAATGTCTAAAGATATAAGTGAAAACGAGATAAAAGGGATTATCTCTGACAGGATTCTGCAAAAGGGCGGTACTGCAAGAAGAGTACAGGAATTAAATGCGCTTCTTAACTGCTCTCACAGGTCATTGCTTCCGTACAGTGAAAATTTCGAGCAATCAATAAAGCAATGGGAAGATGAATTAAAACATTTGGAAAAACTTTATTAACATGAGGATGGCTTGCTTTTTTTATATGGCAAAAGACCATCAGTATTGTCTTAGGGAAAGGAAAAAGAAATGGCGAAAAAAGTAAAAGCTGCAAAAAAGAAAGTTGCAAAGAAGCAGGAAAAAAAGCAAAAAGATAAAAAGCAGACAAAGAAACAGAAGAAAGAAGCTAAGAAAAACAATATGAGTCACTCTGTTTCTCAGAAGGTTTTACAACTGTTAATGGATGAAGGTCAGATGTCGGCCGATAAAATAGCCAAAAAAATAGGTAGGAGCAAAGTTTTTGTGAACAAGGTTATAAATGGCGAAGCGACTTTGTCTGCTGAAGAGCTTGGTAAACTCACAAAGGCAGTTGGCAGTTCTCTTGGCAGTTCTTTAATTAAAAAGATTTCTGACATAACAATGGACGATGTGAAAGAAGCCGCGGAAAAAGCAAAATCCGCCGCCGCAAAAGCTGTTAAAGGAACACCGGATTTTACATCAGATGTTCTTAAAAAAGCATTAAAAGAAGCTGGTAATGTTATTCAATCTGCCGGTTCATTTCTTAAAGGACTTGGGAGCTGATTAAATATGTCAAAGACCATATAAACTCCAAATTATCCTGAAGGTAATTAAACCTATTTTCAAAACGAAAGAAGGTTATTTATCAGACGTTGAAAATCGAGATAGATAACCTTCCGGTTTTTATTAAGCACGATTCTAATGCCAGGAACCTTGCTATCAAATATATAGGAAATACAATTGGTTTAATTTCATTAAATCATCAAAAACAATACCTCGAAACTCGCTGGGCTAATAGGTCCTAAAATATCTCTTATTATGTGCGAATAATTTAATAAAAATTTCGGTTTTAATCTTTATTTTACCTATTTAAACTTTCTTAATTTATTATTACAAAACATGTATAATAATAATATACTTTTGTATATAATACGCTCTAATACGCAAACGATGTAATTTATTTATTGACAAAAAAGACAAAATATTGTATGATAGCGATTATCAGTGAAAAAGATGGGGTTTTAGTGAGAAGGATACATTCATTTCTGGGATGGCATAGTTACGCCTATATAATTTAAGTTTGGATGCACCTTTATACTCTATAAAACTACATCTTAAGGAATGAATATTTGTTGTTGTAAACCATGGAATGCTTATTAATTTTTACAGCAACTTACGGGGACGGAGTCTAAACTAATATTGTTAATAGGAAATAACTTGTTAGTAAGTATTTAATGTATTATTATAAAAAATCAAATTATGACAAGGAATTAACATTCGAATGAAATCCTATTATGTGTTAATTTATTTTGGCACGATATTAACCGCGATTTTTCTTGTACCAATTGTATCAAGGTTGGCTAAAAAGCTTCATTTGGTTGATAAACCTGATTCACGTAAGGTTCATCATACTCCTATCCCGCGTGTTGGCGGAGTAGTTTTCGTTATAACAACTCTTGTTTTCATCGTACCCGGATTTTTCTTAGATAACTACATTGGTGAGTCTTTCCGTGAGTCACAGACACAGTTTATCGTTTTGTTGGCGGCGGCTTGTTTTGTTTTTATAGTTGGATTTCTTGATGATATACATTCTTTGCCAGGTTTTGTAAAACTTTTAAGTCTTATTGCCGCATCTGTTGCAATATGTGCATCCAGTGCCACATTACAAACGATTTCAATTGGTCAGTGGGAGATAAATACCGGCCTAATATCGTGGCCTCTTTCTATTCTCTGGATAGTAGTAATAACTGTTGGAATGAACTTTATTGATGGGCTTGATGGTTTAGCAGCAGGTATAGCGGCATTCGTATGCGGAACTATTTTCGTTATTGCTCTTTTGAGCGGCCAGGCAGCGATGTCCCTGTTAATGCTTGTTCTCGTTGGTAGCGTGACAGGCTTTCTGTTTTTTAACTTTTATCCTGCTAAGATTTTCATGGGTGACTGTGGTTCAATGTTTCTCGGATTTATGATAGGAGCGGGAAGTCTTGTTTGTCAGGCCAAAACGGCAACATTTGTTGGTTTGGCGATACCTTTTCTTGTGCTGGGTATTCCACTTATTGATGCGGCATTCACTATGATTCGACGTGCTATTCTCTATCGCCGTTCGGTATTTTCATCAGAAATGGGACATATTCATCATTATTTGCTGGATATGGGTTTGCCGCAACTTACAGCTGTTATTATAATTTACGCATTGACATGCATTAGCGCTTGTATAGGTTTATTAATGCTCACCACAAGCGGCAGTTGGTCTGTTTTATTATTTGCGGGTGGTTTGATACTTATTTTTGTAGCCTTTATTTATCTCGGAGCTGCACGTGTTCGTGAGACAATAGGAGCTATGAAACGAAACAAAACAATTGCTCAGAAAATTAAAGCTGATCAGATTTGTTTTGAGAATGTTCAACTGCGTATGCGTCATAATGTTTCATTCAATGACTGGTGGGAATCAATTTGTATTCTGGCAAAACAGATGCGGTTTAATGATATGGAATTTTATTTAAGCAACAATGGATGTTCAGAAAAAAAATGTTCATGGGTATTAGAAGAAAATGATAATAAAGTTGATTTACTGTCAGATTTTACTCTTCCGATAGGATCGAAAAATTCTGAAACATCAGCACATATAAAATTAAGGACATCGAGAATAGACTTGCTGGAAATTACCTGCAGGCGTGTTGCTCTTTTAGGACGACTTGTGGATGAATTTCCACCTCCAGAAGAAGTTTTTGAGATTGAAGATGAAACAGTGTCTGAGCAGGTTAAACGAAAGGAAAAGCGTGCGATAGGAGAACCTGCGATTATGCCCGCCGCGATTAATGTGATGGGAGTTCCGGTAGTACCCTTTACCTCTTATCAGCAGGCTCTTGCGTGTATAGAGCAAACAATAGAATCGAATCAAAAATCGTTCTGGGTTGCAATGAATCCTCAAAAATGTTATCGCGCATGGCATGAACCGGAATTAATGAAGGTCGTAAATCAGGCTGATGCCGGCATCTGCGATGGCGTTGGTATATCAGTAGCTTCAAAAATACTCAATGGAACCAGTATAATTCGATGTACTGGTTGCGATCTTTTCTTCCAAATTATCGCTTTGGCCGAAAAGAAAAAATGGCGAATATTTCTATTAGGCGCTTCCCCTGAGTCAAATTCGAGAGCCGCTGATAATCTTACACAGCAGCATCCTGAACTTGTAATAGCTGGTAGGCATGATGGTTTTTTTAAAGACAAATCAGAGGTAATAGAAGAAATTAACGCGAGTAAATCTGATATTCTGTTTGTGGCGATGGGCTCACCAAAGCAGGAATACTGGATATCGAAAAATTTGGACTCTATCAATGTGAAATTTTGTATGGGAATAGGGGGCAGTATTGATGTTGCTTCTGGGACTCTGACAAGAGCGCCTAAAATATTTCAAAAAACAGGTACAGAATTTCTGTTTCAATTAATTACAGAACCACGCAAGAGATGGCCGAGACAAAAGGTGTATTTTCCTTTTTTGTTAATGGTTATTTTTAAAAAGATTTTTGGTACTGCTTTATTAACTGGAGAAGATGGTGACTCATCAAAGAGACGTGTTGTAAAACCATTAGCTTCGGAACCTCAAAAAAGTAATACATAAAACATTATTTAAATCTCTAAAAAAGAATTAATGTGCGATAGAGAAGCATATGAGTTAATTCAAGGAGACGTTTGAATTGAAAAATATAAATAACCAATTTGAAAATTCATCGAATGAAGGATTACCATCTAATCCTAATCCAATAATTCAGTCAAAGGATGAATCCGGAAATCAAAACGGAAATATTCAGCCGGTCGAAACAGTATTAAGAACGAAAAGACCAATGCCGCTTTCTGACTCATCATTATCTTATGGTCCGCATGCTGGTGCGCGAAATTATGACAAACAGGTTTGGACGGCAAGTTATATTTTAAGAGCACTATTCCGTTACAAATGGTCTTTCTTATTAATATTTATTCTTACCGCGGGACCTCTTCTTGCTTTTATCTGGACACAAATTGTTCCGAAGTACCAGGCCCGAGCGGAAATACGAGTTAGACCGATTATTCCATTTCTTGTTTATAAGACAGAAGACAGTGGAATGATTCCGTTATATAGTTCGTTCCTTAATACTCAGGTTTCTATTATTAGAAGTATGACGGTTCTTCAGCGTGTTTTGGATCAAAAGGATATTCAGAATACGACATGGTATAAGAAGCCGCAGAAGTCTTTATTATCAAAATTGAGTGGTAAAATATCTCCAATGGAAAGACTGAGAGATGATCTTTCAGTAAGACCTCGCAGACAAACAGAAATTGTTGATGTATCTTTTGTTGCGGTTAATGCTAAGGAAGCAAAGCTTGTTGTAGATTCTGTTTTGGACAAGTACCTGCAATATGTTAAAGATAGATCTGATACAACTCAAGATGAACTTTACCGCCAGTTGTCAGATGAGTTTAGGAAATTGGATAGAGAAATTCAGGGTAGTCAGGTATCGATTCAGGAACGTCTTAAGGCGTTGGGTACAAATTCTCCCGATGAACTTATTGCAAGTAAGAGGAATAGCATAGAAGAAACAGCACTAAGACTGAACCATGTACAACAGAGCATTGCGATTTTGGAATGGGATCAAAAGAAAATAATTGAATTAATGAAAAATGAAAATGACCAAAACAGAGATAGTAACGACGCTTTTGCTGAGGTTCCGGAGGAAAGACAATATTATGCTGATCCTGATTGGCGACAATTGGATATTAATGTAAGAACTATTAAGTACAAGATTGAAACAAGTAAGTTTACAGATAATAATCCAAAATTGCTTGATTTACAGGAAGATCTGAAGTTTTCTGAAGATTTACTTAAACTTCGAGAATCTCAAATTGATGCACAAAGAAAGAGTATGCCAAATAATATGATGGCTTTAACTGGCGGCTCAGTCTTGAATTACGAAGATCAGTTAAACAAAAATGAGTATCAGATAGAACGGGCTAAACAAGAGGAACAAATCCTAAGCGAAAATTTGAGTAAACAACAAGAAGAATTTGAATTAGTTTTTAAAAGCGCACAATCGCTTGAACAAGAAAAACAGGACCTGGCATATACTCTAGAGAAATTTGAAGCGGTTCGCCAGCGTTTGGATCAGAAGAATACGGAACGAAATGTTCCCGGCTCTATTGAAATATTAACGAATGCCTTTGTGCCTTCAAAGCCATACAATGATCGAAGAGTAGTATTCTCTGTGATGGTGTTATGTTTAGCTGCCGGCTTAGGTTTAGGTGTGTCATTTCTCAGAGCGACTATGAACCAGGTGATTTTGGGTTCTCAGGATATGCCTCTCTCTATAAAGGTTCCTCATCTGGGTTCAATACCATTGATTCGTCTTAAGAATCCTTTGGGTAAAATGCTCGGTGATGAGATTGAAAAGAACCAGATTCAACTCTTTGAGTCGGTACGTGTTATCCGTACAAAACTTCTGCTGCAATTGAATAATCAAAAAAGCTCCACAGTTCTTATCTCCAGTTCTGTCGCAGGGACGGGCAAATCAAGTTTTATAAAAGTATTGGGCAAGTGCATTGCAAAAACAGGTAAAAAAGTTCTTATGATAGATACTGATTTTTATAAGAAGACATTATCGAGACGTTTTGGTTTGGTAGATAAACCAGGTATTATTAATTATTTAAACTCGAAATCTTTGGACTTTTCTGGTATTTGCCAAACGGAAATACCTAATCTGAGTATCTTACCTGTCGGGAAACAAGATGCTGAAAATACTATGTTCGAAGGTATAGATAATGGTTTTTTCGGGACATATCTCGAAGCATTGCAAGAAAAATATTCGGTAATCATTTTAGATAGTTCGCCCGTTTTACCGCGTGCGGATACTGTTATAATGTCTCAACATGTTAATGGTGTTATAATGGTAGAACGCGAACTTTTATCGCGTCGTGAGAATATGATTGATGCAATTGAACGAGTTAATTCTGCTGGTGGACATATGTGGGGTGTAGTTTTTGTTGGTTCAAGTGATTTTGAAGCGTACGGCAGCTACTCCGGCTATTACGATTCCGAATAAACATAATTATATAGCAAACTTTTAGAATTGATTTTAATAAATTATAATCAATACAAGTCAAATTGAAATATGTTTGAGAATGTAATAGCCGACTTAAAGCACTATCGATTTCAATGTGTAAGCAACAAAGAATCTTCATTAGTGCTGACATTATTTTCCTGTTTATATAGGCATCCCGCTCTTGCCGCTGTACTGTTCTATCGATTTGGACACTGGGCTTATAATCTTCGTATTCCTATAATTAGGGAGATTGGGAAGCTTTTATACTTAATTTTCCAACCGCTGGTTAGGTTATATTCCGGTGTGCAGATTAACCCTCGTACAGAAATTGGTAAGGGATTGGTTATAATGCACTTTGGAGGTGTGGTATTGTGTAAAGATTGTTCTATTGGAGAGCAGTGTGTCCTGCACCATAATTTCAGTATTGTTACAACTAATTATCGTCAGGGTGCGCGGATTGGTAACAATTTCTGGGCTGGTGTCGCAGTTGTAATGGTAGGCAATATCATCGTTGAAGATAACGTGATTTGTGGGGCAGGGAGCATTGTAACTAAGTCCGTTCCTGCAAACGCAATTATTACCGGAACTCCCGCCAAAATTTTGCGGTTTCGTCTTCCTACAGAGATGCCCCCAAAACAAATTCACGGGCATCACTCCCCTGAGTCGTTTTTGAAACTGGATAAATAATGTTGTTTTGGTCCTATATTATCATAATAGTATAGGTTGTATGTGTTGAATTGAGCAAGTTAATATTGTTGCAAACTTGTAAACTTGGCAAAGATATATTACATTTTATTTAGAAAGTTCAATGTCTTATTTCGTGGAGTCAAGGTTATGAAAAAATTATTATTTTTGCTTATTTTATTATTCTTAGAAGTAAATCATGTTAATGCAGATGAAACTTGGAAGCCACCAATAGGAATACCAGTACCACCATTTGGTATTAATGAGACTTATAGAATGTATGATTCTGAACCGAACAGGAGTTCTTTATTAACTTATTATGAAAGCAGTTCCGGAGGTTACTATACTTCTTATGTAGATCCTTGTAATTCCGCGGCAACTAATTCCGGCAATACTTATGGTACGGAAAGTAAGCCAAGAAAAACGATACCGTCAACATTACCTGCCGGCAGTGTTTGTGAGGTACATCACGTTCTTAAAGCATTAAATAAATATCAGTCTAATATCACAAGTCAGGGAACAGAAACATATCCTGTCTTTATTCGTGGTATAAATAACCCTGTTTCGGAAGATACAAGTCCAACTACAGGGCATAGGCATACAATCCAGTTTTTTGGAAGTTATCTTGTATTTGAAGGTTTCCGTATTTATAATGGTTCACTTACCACCTATAATAATTCTACGGAAAAAACTCATATAGTTATAAGAGGTAATGACGTTGCTTACATTGATTCCTCTTCAGGTGGTAACGGTATAACTATTAATGGTAATTCTTCATATACTGTTATTTATAATAACAATATACATAATAACGGTAATATTCCGATTAATAGTTCATATGATGTCCACGGCATTAAGGTGTGGAATAACCAAAGTGGTGGGATAGTTCCTCGATATACCTGGATTATTAATAATCAGATATATCAGAATGATGGAGATGGTGTACAACTTGGTGAAACTTATACTGGTACGGGTCCGGAATATACATATATTGGATACAATATAATGTATGGTGACAGGCAGTATGGAGTAACATTAAAAGAGTCTAATCATACTATTATTTCTCAGAATACTGTATATGGTTATAAAGAAGAAGATAGAATCATTGGAATAAATCCTAATCCAAGGCCGTTAGGAACTAACGCTGATACTGCTGGTTTATATCTTGGTAATAACAACGCGTATAATAGCTGGACATTATTTAATGACATATATGACTGTACGTGGGGTATGAAACTCGATAATGAGGGCAGTGATTGCAACGCTTATGTAGTAGGTAATATCGTTCATGATATTTCCGATTCAGGATTTTTTACTTATTCCCCACAATGTCATCCCTATACATATTTTGTATTCAATACATTTTATAATGTAAATAAGGGATTTTATATGCATCATCCATTTGGAGGTACACACCAGTTTTATAATAATATTTTCTCTGGTTGTGCTACGAAATGGATTGATCTTGCCGATGAAAATACGATTGCAAATGTAATAGCGAAAAATAATATTTTCTTTAATGGCGGCGGTTTAAACTGGGGTAAAGATACTTATTCAACGGTATCTGCATTTATGGCTGGTGAGCCAAGTAATACAGGCAATAAGGTAATAGATCCATTGTATGTGGATCCTGAAAATCATGATTTTAATCTACAGGATGGAAGCCCGGTTAATGATTTGGAAACATGCAATGAAGCTCAGGCGATTTTAAATTTATTTTTCCAGCTTTATGGTATCGATTTGAGCGAAGATATCGATGGAGTTCCGAGAGTAAACGGATCAAACAATGTGCCAAATATTGAAAATCCTGAATCAGCTGATTCAGTTCCCACTGACAACTCCAGTGATACAGGTATTAATGACAATACAAATGATCCAGTGGATGAATCCAGTAACCCTGTAGAAGAATCAGGTTCTTCAGACCCAGGTGTTACAGTGTCTCCAGAAAATATAACTCCTTTGCCTATGATAGATAAAGTTGAAATTATCGAGGTTGATAGCAGTGACAGCACTTATGCAGGTTTTTCAACTATCGATCCTTTATTTAGTACCTCGAATGCAGGATTGCACGTCCGGGATGACAAAATTGCCAAGGTAAAGACAATCAAAGTTAGAGGAATCTTTAACAGGTACGATGATTTATATTGTTTACCTAAGAAAAACATGAATTATATGGAATCTTTTGAATAAAAAACCATTCTAAATATCATTGCAGGGCTGCTGACCTTGCAATGATATTTATTTTTTTGCCTTATTTGATAAAAAAGTGTCACAATTCATCTCAAAGATATTTTCAATTTGTTATTATTTCAACGACCAACTGAATATATAATCATCTATACTGGCACTAATATAGATACAATTAATATCTGATATGAGTATTCGCATAACCGCTTTATATTTTTTAATATTAAGTCTTTCCATCTATGCGTGGAAGGACTGGTTTAAGAGTCTCTGCGGCCTGATTTTACTGATGGCTGTTATCGAACATCCGGATATGCCCAAAAACCTGTTCGGAATTCAGGGACTAAATCCATGGAATGTCTTATTCGGTGTAATATTTCTTGCCTGGTTAGTTAGTCGCGTTCGTGATGGTCTGCGATGGGATATGCCGCGATATATAGCAGTATTATTACTGATATATATTAGCGTAATTGTAGCAGGTGTATTGCGTGCGTTTTTTGATCCGGGCTATTTTGCAGAATATCCGCTTAAAAGCCTTATAAGCGAGGAATTAATTAATACTATAAAGTGGATGATTCCCGGTATTTTACTATTTGATGGCTGCAGAACGCGAAAACAGGCTGTAATGGCTTTAGTTTGTTTACTTGTACTATATTTTCTTATATGCCTGCAGGTTGCCAAACATGTACCTCCTTCAGCTATCTTCAGTGATAGCGGAAATGTTGAAGTTTTAAGAAATAGAATAAAAAAGATGGTTGGATATCATCCCAACGAGGTAGCCGCAATACTTGGTGGTGCATATTGGGGATTTATAGCATTATTGCCTTTAATACCAAGGAAGATTTTTAAGATAGCTGTTTTAATAGCAGCATGTTTAATTATTTATGCTCTTGCTTTAACTGGTGGAAGAACTGGTTATGCTGCCTGGGGATTAACAGGACTAATTTTATGTTTAATAAAGTGGCGAAAGTATTTAATACTTGCACCCATAGTTGTAATACTATTGCCGGTAATTTTTCCCGGCGCAACTCAACGTATGCTCGAAGGCTTCGGACAGGTGAACGTTTCCGGCGAAACCATTGCAAACGAAGATGAAATAACCGCAGGCAGAACAGTAGCATGGCCTTATGTTATTGACAAGATATCTGAGTCGTCCTTGACAGGCTACGGACGACTGGCAATGAGACGTACCGGTTTATATGATAGAATTGAAGCTGACCATCCTGGCACAGGAACGCCTCATCCTCATAATATGTATCTTGAGACATTGCTGGATAACGGATTAATAGGTTCTTTGCCGATTTTGCTGTTCTGGGCTATTGTAGTAATACATTCAGCAAGGTTATTTCGAAGTAGTAATCGGCTTTGTTCTGCAATTGGCGGCCTGTCTTTGGCTTTGACATTGAACTGGTTAATTGCAGGTATCGGTAGTCAGCATGTTTATCCTGAAGAGTTTACTTTTGGAATGTGGGTAACGTTGTTTCTTATGAGCAGGGTTTATTTGGAAGAAAAAAAGGCTCACAGGACTGCCATTATTGCCCAGGGATATGAAATAACTCATCAATCTTTTGACGAGAGTATGGCTGTAATTCAGACCTATGAAAAATAAAAAACAGGATTATAAGATAATAGATACAAATCAGGAATCGAGTATTACCGATTCATCGGATACAACTGGAAAGGATAAGTCAGGTAAAGACCTTACTGGCCGAGATAATATAGCCTCAAGCGTCATTTATAGCTGGATTGGTCACTTGGTTCTTATCATCGCTGGTTTCATTATGCCCAGAATAATTGACTTTAAGCTTAATCCTAAACTATTGGATAAATAAATTTTACATGATGATTGAGGAGATATCTTAAAGAGATAATTTATGAATAATGTTGTAGGAAATACCTTACCAGACGAAAAACGTTTCTTTGATACTGAGCATCTTAAAGCTGATATAAAAGGTCACTCTATTCGAGGCGCTGCGGTAACTGTAACGGCTCAAGGAATTAAGTTTATCCTTCTGACTGGTTCAACTGCCGTTTTAGCCAGATTGCTGACACCAGCGGATTTCGGCTTAATTGCGATGGTTGAATTTTTTACTGCTTTTATTATTATGTTCAAAGATCTCGGTCTTTCTATGGCAACCATACAGAAGAAGGATATTACTCACGAACAAATTACCTCTCTATTTTGGATTAATGTGGTTTTTAGTATTCTGCTTATGTTTATGACCATTGCAATTTCTCCTCTTGTTGCAAGGTTTTATAACGAGCCTCGACTTACTATGATTACAATCGCAACTGGATGTACATTAATTATCGGAGGACTTAATCCACAGCATATGGCGTTATTAAACCGACAGATGCGTTTTGTTAGTATAGCAGTTATAAATATTGTCTCCCTGACCTGCGGTATAGTTGCTGCTATCATTGGCGCACTACTTGGATTATCCTACTGGTCGCTTATACTTATGACAATTGTTCAGGGCCTTGTCTGTGTAATCATGGTCTGGTCAATTAGCGGCTGGCGTCCGGGCAGACCAGCAGTTGGAAAAGGTGTCAAGTCGATGCTGACTTTTGGCGGGAACCTTACCGGATCCAGCGTACTTGGCTACTTTATTCGAAATGCTGATAATGCAATAATTGGATATGCTCTTGGCAGCGCCTCACTGGGAATTTACACGAAGGCTTATGGTTTGCTTATGCTTCCGATAAGACAATTTAATTCGCCTATGCAGCGCATTATGATTCCCACCCTTAGCAGATTGCAGGACGAGCCGAAGCAATACCGCAGTTTTTATCTGCAGGCTCTGGCGGCTATAGCACTTATAACAATGCCGATGGTGACATTTCTGTTCGTTTCGGCCAATGAGATAGTAGATATTCTCCTCGGAAGCGAATGGACCGCAGTGGCTCCAACGTTTCGTTTTCTGGCCCCGGCAGCATTTCTCGGTGCAATTAATTTCGCGCCGGGATGGCTCTTTGTCTCATTAGGGCGAGTTGGTACTCAATTTCGCTGGACTATTCTTAGTGCACCAGTTATTATAATCGGATTTCTTATCGGCGTTAACTGGGGCATAAACGGTGTTGCCGCATCAGTAAGCATTACATGGTCTGTGATGTTTGTGCTTGCTGTTTATTGGGCAACTCAACAGTCTCCAGTAAAATTTTATGATTTTATTCAGGTTCTTAGTGTCCCTGTGGCCAGTTCACTGCTCGCAGCGATTGGCTCTTTTTTGGCCGGTAGAATTGTATTGCAATACAACTCTATTATTCGCCTTGCGGTGTACAGCATAGTTTTTGTTATATGCTATTTTGCCTGCGTAATCGCTACACCTAAAGGCCGGCGGCTTATAAAGTCAATGATAAACGCAATATCTAAACTACGAAAAAAAAACAGTTCTTACAACAATAACCAGATAAATCAGGTTTGAGCAATGAAAATAGCTTTTATTTTGTCTGTATTTCCTTCCATAACGACGCCCTTTATTTTTAATCAGATTACAGGATTAATAGATAAAGGCCATGATGTCCGGATTTTTGCTTATAAGCGAGGAGGAACAGATGTTGTCCATCCTGAAGTAGAGAAATACCATCTCCTTGACAAAACTGTATTTTTGTCACCTGAAATTAAGAACAAATGGTTTCGGTGGGCAAAGCAACTTCTATTGTTCCCATTGAATTGTGTTCAAAATCCGCGTTTGTTGAAATGCTTTAAAAACTTGGATTCGATGAAGACTTTGGTCTGGCCTGATGCCTGTGAACTGGCTAAATATTATAATAGCTCTGATTCATTTGATGTCACCCATGTTCAATTTGGTGTCGATGCACCGAATCTTGTTTATTTACAAAGAGCTGGTCTTGTATCCGGGATTTTAGTAGTCAGCTACCGAGGAGCTGATGCGTACATACATTTGAAAGCGTATCCGGATTGCTATAATCTTGTATTTCAATATGCAGACAAGCTTCTGACCGTAAGCGAAGATATAAAACATCTTTTGATAGAGTATGGAGCACCTGAAGACAAAATTATGGTTCATCATTCCGGAATACGTCTAAGTGAATTTCCTTTTTCCATTAGGCAGTTTCCACAGGATTGTCCTGTGAGGCTGTTGTGCATCGCACGCTTTGTTATATTCAAAGGAATTGATTATTTGCTTGAAGCAGTAAGTTGCCTAAAGAAAAGAGGTTATTACGTCCGACTGGATATTCTTGGAGATGGTCAGTTGAAGAACGATTATATGGATAAGATAGAGCAATTGGGAATCTCCGACATTGCTCGACTGCGCGGTTCATACTCTTGGCCTTCAGTTTTAGAATTTCTTCAAAAAGCCCATATACTTATTTCTCCAAGTATAAGAGCAACTAATAAAGCAGAAGAAGGAATACCCAATGTGTTAAAAGAGGCTATGGCAACAGGTCTGCCAGTAATTGCCACACGCACAGGAGGATCACCTGAGCTTGTTGAGGACGGCAAATCTGGTTTCTTAGTTCCGCAGAAAGATGCTGATGCCTTAGCAGAAAAAATCATCTATTTAATTGAACATCCTGAAATCTGGCCTCAAATGGGATATGCCGGACGTGCTCGTGTTGAGGCCGATTATGACAGCGATAAACTGAATGACTGCCTTGAAAAAATATATCAGCAATTGTTAGTCAAAAAGAATGAAGTTATATGAAAGAAATAAAACACTTAATTTTGATATTCGGCCGCTGGTTGGCAAAAATAGCAAAACGAATTTGTGTAGGTTCATCTCACCGACAAGTTTTATTTGTTGGTGAAAGCCAACTGATGGTAGCATATCTGAAGGAAGTCTGGCAACGGCTGAAGGATGATGACAGACTTTCTCTCAGGGTAGCTTTTGATTGTGATATTGATCCACATGTAATTGCTAAAGAGATGCGGCAGTTTGAAGTCACCGGCAATAAAATTCGCCGTGTTCATTACTGGTTGGCAATGATATGGCCCTGGGATATGATTGTTTTTGCAGATTGCACAAAAGCATGGATAGCTTTTTCAAATGTCTCAAAAAAGCTCTGGATACCACATGGTATTACCGCAGGGAAATTATCCAGAAGAAGTGGAAAAATTATTGAGTGGGATGAATGGCTTTGGAAAAAAGATAAAACACCTGCTTTTGATATGATATTCGTTATAAATGAAAAATCAAAGATAGATTTAGAAAGAGAGTGCCCTGCTTACGTGGGGCGAATAGCATGCGTTGGAGATCTTCGTTTTGACAATCTTCTTGAGGTTTGTAAAAAAAGAGAAAAGATTAAAAAATATCTTGATATACCTCAAGACAGAAAGATAGTGCTTTGTATTTCATCCTGGGGGCCAAAGTCACTTCTACATACTGTAGGTACACAATTATATCAGGAATGTTCGAATTTATCGGATAAATACCATTTTATTATAACTGCGCATCCTAACAACTATGATAGAGATAAATCCTGGATTGATGTCGTGCAAAAGCATAAATCATGGGGAGCAACAGTCCTGGAACCTAATGAAGACTATGTCAGTTCTCTTTCTATTGCAGATGTTTTAATTACAGATTTTACATCACTGTCATTATATTTTGTTCCTTTACTAAGGCCAATAATATCTATTCCGATACCATTAGATGTTGGCGCACCAGGCTCCAATATGTACAAAATGGAAAGTATTTCTACCCGCCTTGAGAGTCCAGGTAAGCTGAGAGATGCTTTGGAGATAGCACTTTCTTCAGAAATTAGTGATCAACATCGAGCTTTTGCAAAGGAACTTGTTGCCCATCAGGGGGAGGCATGGATTGAGATGAGGAAGAGAATTTATGAACTTCTGTCATTAAGCGAACAGGAAAGTATATAGGATTGAATTTGTAAAATAATGAAACTTTTATATCTATATCGTGGTTGGAATTCCGGGACAAATCAGGCAGTTTTAAATGCATGGCGATTGGGCAGTCCTCAACTTGATATTCAGGCTTACGATTTGGATGCGATTATATTTCAAAATCTGAAAAATAAAATCATGGCGATGCCGACTGCTTTTAGAAGGGGCGGAATAAAAGCAATAATTCCCGGCGGAGGTCGATTCGGTGATGCTGTAAAACGTTCCAAATGGTACATGCAAAAAATTGCAAAAGAAGTTGAACAATTACAGGAATCTGAAAATTATGACTTTTCGCTTGCGATAGGAACCTTTATTCAAAATCTTAATCCTGGAAAGCCACATTTTATATATACTGACCATACAATGCTCGCAAATAAATATTATTCTGATGGCGACAAATATATTAATTTGATAAAAGAATGTATTCCTTATGAGGAACAGTCATTAAAAAAAGCAACACTTGTTTTTACTATGAGTGACAACATTACACGTTCACTTATCGAACAATATAATCTACCAGAGGAAAAAGTCATTAGGATTAATGGTGGTATTAATTCCTCAATTCAAGAAAAATTCGATTCATCTCGATATTCAAAAAAAAATATTTTATTTATCGGTGTTGATTGGGAAAGAAAAGGTGGCCCTCAGCTTCTCGAAGCTTTTATAAAAGTGCAAAAACATCATCATGATGCTACTTTAACGATTGTTGGTTGTTCGCCAAAAGTAAATAGCCATGGTATTGAAGTAATTGGTCGAATTCCACAAAAAGAAATTTCAAGATATTTAGTAAAAGCGAGTTGCTTTTGTATGGTTAGCCGAAGAGAACCCTTTGGAATTGTCTATCTCGAAGCGATGCATACAGGTTTGCCTGTGATAGCATCAAATTTAGGTGCAACACCTGATTTCGTAATTAATAATGAAACAGGCTTTCTTGTTGAACCTGACGATATTGAAGGGCTTGCAGAGAGAATCGAACAACTAATCGGCAATCCTGAGAAATGCAGATTAATGGGTGAGCAGGCACAAAAACTTGCGAGAGCTGAATACACATGGGAAAGAACTCAACAGAAGATGTACCAGGCTATATGTAAGGCAATTTAAGTCTTTTGTTAATGACTAATACACATAAACTCACAATTTGTTTTACAGCATTGAACGCATATAATGTTCTTTCCGGTCGTGGGGACTTAAGTCATACCGGTGGGGCGGAAGTACAGCAATTATTGATTGCAAAGTGGCTTGTTGGGCGTGGATTTCCAGTCAGCTTTATTACGCTTGACCACGGCCAGACTGACGGTATAGAAATTGACGGTATAAAAGTCTATAAGGCCTATGCCCCGAATGATGGTATTCGTGGATTGCGGTTTATTCATCCTCGATGGTCGGGGCTCTGGTCCGCTATGTCTCGGGCGAATTCAGATGTGTACTATCAACGTACGGCTGATTGCCAAACCGGACAGGTGGGATTGTGGTGTCGTTTGCATCATAAGAAATTTATCTTTGCCGCAGCGAATGAGTCGGACTGCGTCAGTTCACTATATGCCTTAAAAAACAATAGAGAAAAAATACTGTATAAAATTGGTTTGAAGTATTCAAATATTGTTATCGCACAGACGATAACTCAGCAAAAGCTGTTACGAGAGAATATGAAGGTAGATAGTTATATTGTCCCAAACTGTCGTAATGATTCAATAGAAGGTCTCTTAGACAAAGAACTCTCAATTGAAAAATCTAAAGCTCTGCGTGTACTTTGGATTGGCCGTATTAATGAGCAAAAAAGATTTGAGTGGCTTCTTGATATTGCAGAACAATGTGCGGATATAACCTTTGATGTTGTCGGTGCCGCAAATGTCGATTCGGATTATTCAAATGGTTTGGTACAACGTGCCGCAAAAATTCCGAATGTAAAAATGCACGGCTATGTCCCGTATTCAGAAATAGGCAAGTACTATCAGCAATGCGATATTTTATGCTGTACATCTGCTTATGAGGGTTTTCCAAATACTTTTCTGGAAGCCTGGGCAATCGGAATGCCGGTTGTAACAACTTTTGATCCTGATGGAGTAGTTTCGGCTAATAATCTTGGTTGGATAGCTCAAGATGTCGAAGGGATTGTAAAAACTCTACAGAGAATCATCCAGTCACCGGAAATATGGAAGAAAGCTTCAACCTCGGCCAGGCAATATTATCTCGCAAATCATACACCTGAAGTTTGTCTTCCAAAGTTTGAAAAGCTGCTTATAAAATTATTCGAAGATAAAGTGAATTGAATTTGGAGATTATTCTTTGAAAGTAGCATTGTTTAGCAGGTATCCGAATGATTATCAACAACCCAAAGGCGGGATAGAATCTGTCACTGTCGTTTTAGCCAGAGCATTATCTCAATTAACTGATATTGAAGTACATCTTATTACGCTCGAGCGCTGCAGGTCGGAAGTTGCAATTGAGCATGATGGAGAAGTCACAATACATAGACTTATAGGCTCAAATTGGCCGGAGATTATGGATATTCTGGCAGGGCCTGGCAAAAAACGGTTATTAAATTATATCAGTGATTTAAAGCCTGATGTATTACACACACATGAGACATATGGTTTATGCCTGGGAAATATTTCTATTCCTCATGTTTTTACTGTTCATGGATTTGACCATGCCAATCTTATCGCTAATTCGGCTAAACATGCGTGGATCAGGTCGCCGTTATGGAAATATGTAGAAAAGTATGGGTTTTCAAAACAGAAGCATATTATATCTATTTCTCCTTATGTGAGAAAAATGATTGAGCCGCTAACGAACGCTAAAATCTACGATATAGATAATCCCGTGGATGAGCGTTTCTTTAATATTGAGCGAAAACCGGAACAGGGCCGTATTTTATGTGTTGGTTGGGTCAATGAAAGAAAAAATACTTTGGGTTCAGTAGAAGCTTTTGCCGGCATAGCAGGTCTTTTTCCGCAGTCAAAGCTGATAATAGCCGGCCAGGCAAATGAAGAAGAATATCTTAATCGGATAAAACAAAGTATAAAAAAGCATAATATTGACAATCAGGTAGCGATACTCGGGCATGTCAATCATATACAGTTAAAAGAAGAATTATCAAGGGCAAGTATATTGCTCCTTCCTTCGAGACAGGAGAATGCACCAATGGCGATTGCTGAAGCAATGGCGGCGGCAATTCCAGTTATTGTATCTAATCTGTGTGGAATGCCGTATATGGTTGCCGAGGGACAAAGCGGTTTTTTAGTTGATCCCGAATCAAATGAACAAATAAGTAATCGTCTAAACCAATTGGTAGCTTCAGAACAGTTATGCAAACAGATGGGAGAAAAAGGACGCCAGATAGCATTGGAAAGATTCCATCCACAATCTGTGGCACAAAAAACAAAAGTTGTCTATGAACAGATATATGCAGAAAAAAGATAAGGATATTGTTATAAATGATCATAAAAAGAATAACAGCTTATATTTTGTTGTTTAATATATATTTCTTTACTTTACTTGTAGCTATTATTGGAGGGATTATTCCAAGAAGGCGGTGGAAACCAACAGGACGTATAGCTGTTACAGGCACATTTTTTAATCCTAACTGGTATTTGTCACACGTTACTCCTCTGGCCCGAAGTGGTGTTAAAGAGGTGATTTTAGTCGTTGATGAGCCTCAAATGCCGATGGATAATGTCACATTTGTTTGTCCTCCTAAATGGGTTGCAAAAATACTTAGCCGGGCAGGTGCAAAGGCAATATGGATGTTGTTGGCCGGTTTACGATATAAACCTGACCTTTATATGGGTTACCATATAGCTCCAGGTGCTTGTTCAGCACTGGTTGCGGGCAGGATTTTCGGACGACCATCCTGTTATCAAATGACTGGAGGGCCAGCGGAAGTAATCGGAGGTGGTATAGATGCCTCAGAAAGCGTAGGTGGTTCCCTTGGACGTCCATCAAAACTTATAGAATCTTTGGCTATTCATGTTATAAGAAAGTTTGATCTTATTGTAGTACGCGGCAGTAAGGCAAGAGATTATTTGAAAGATCAGAAAGTAAAAGGAACAATAGCTATTATCACAGGAAGTGTGAAAGAGCATCAGAAATTATCTCAAAGTGATAGAACATATGATTTAATAAATGTTGGTCAATTAGTTCCAAGGAAGCAAGTAGAGCAATTTGTTACAATTGTGCATTTGACTTCTCAACAATTACCGAAAATTAAGGCCGCGGTTGTAGGTGATGGACCTTTATTAGAAGATTTGAAAGCTCAAGCCGCTCAGTTGGGACTTAGTGACAAAATAGAATTTCTTGGCAAGAGAAAAGATGTTGAAGCAATTCTCGGAAGTTCCAAAGTCTTTGTGATGAATTCAAAACTTGAGGGACTTGCTATTGCGATGATGGAGGCGATGGCGGCTGGAGCCGTGCCGGTGGTTGCTGATGTAGGTGATCTTAGTGATCTTGTAAATGATGGAGTTAACGGTTATTTGATTGAGCCAAACAATATCGATAGATATATAGAAAGAATTATACCAATACTGCAGGATCAGTCTTTAAAAGAAAAGTTATCTCTTAAGTCAATCGAGGATGCGAAAAACAATTGTTATATAAACGTTATTTCCGGAAGATGGCAACATAATCTTCAAGAAACAATTCGTCGAGCACCAAAAGTAATTATATAGAAATATAAGAATTGAAGGACATAACAGATACTAAACATGTTGCTATTTCAGTGGGAAATAGCGATTATTCAGACCAGCCGCCATTTTCGCCGGATACATTTTTTTCGGAATATCAGTTCAACAGGCAGACGTTGTCTGAGAAAAAAAATACTGCATACAAGGCAGTACGCAATGCTCTTGGACTATTAGGTCTGGATGCCGAAAATTATGGTTGTAAAAACTGGAATCCACTTGGCCAGATAATTAAAGCTGGTGACACGGTTGTATTGAAGCCAAATTTTGTTCGTGATTTTCGCGAAACTCTTCCAGGTGATGATAACTGCTTAATAACTCATGGCTCAGTAATTCGTGCAACTGTTGATTATGTTTATATTGCGCTAAAAGGTAAAGGTCGTATTATGATCGCCGACGCTCCTCAAAATGATGCAAATTTTGATGAGATAAAGCGAATGGCGGGATTGAATGAAATTAAGGAGTTTTATAAAAAACAAGCTGGTTTTGAAATTGAGGTTTATGACCTCAGACCGGAGCAGGCAAAAAAAGTAAATGGTGTTATTGTCGGTCATGAAATATTACCAGGGGATCCGGCCGGATATGTTAAGGTTAATTTGGACAGTAACTCGATGTTTGCTGAGATTGAAGATCTCTGTGAAAAATTATACGGTTCGGAATATGATACCAGTGAAATACGCCGACATCAGACAAATGGTGTTCATGAATATTTAGTTTCAAAAACTATCTTGGATGCGGACTGCATTATTAATCTTCCCAAGCTCAAAACACATAAAAAAACAGGTGTCACATTATGTATGAAGAATCTTGTTGGGATTAACGGTAATAAAAACTGGCTTCCTCATCATAGAGAGGGAACACCTTGTCAGGGCGGTGACCAGTTTTCCGACGATAGTATAAAACATAAAATGGAACGTGAAGTTATGAAATGCTTCAGACGTTTCTTTCCGCTGTTTGGTCCTATAAGAGCAGTTATTGCTAAGCCAATAAAAGCCGTTGGTAAAAGTATTTTTGGTGACACCAACACAGATACAATTCGATCCGGCAATTGGTATGGTAATGATACAACATGGCGGATGGTAATTGATTTAAATCGTATTTTAATGTTTGCCGATACAAATGGAAACATTATGGAACATCCGACAAGAAAAGTATTTCATATTGTTGATGGGATTGTAGGCGGTGAAGGAAACGGCCCATTGGATACTACCTCAAAACCTATTGGGATAGTTGTTACCGGTAGTAATATGGTTGCGGTAGATTTGACATGTGCCAGATTGATGGGCTTTGATTACAAGCTGATACCAGTATTATACAGGTCGCTGACAAATTCATCTTTGCCGCTTATAACAGGCACATACAGCGATATCGTATGCAGATCAAACAACGAGCAGTTCAATCGAGTTTTGTGTGAGATTGAAGGTGAAACTTTTATTTTTAAGCCACACTTTGGCTGGAAGAAACATATTGAAATAAATAATTCTGGTAGTAAATCTTAAGAGTGAAGAGGTGACTGAAGTAATGGAGATTTTTTTGAATGGTATCTGAAAAAGATAATAAAGACTGCGCACAATATTTTGGTTCCATAGCTGAGAAGTGGACAAGTCTTTATAAAACTAAGGCTCAATTTAAGGACAGGCTTGAACTTTTCGTAAAGAAAGTCATTAAAAATGTACCTAAGTCCGGAAAAATACTGGATTTTGGTTGTGGTCCAGGTAATTTATCCTTTGCTTTAGCACAGGAGGGGTATGAGGTAACAGGTGTCGATGCTGCTGAACATATGATACAAATTGCTAACCAGCAGTTAACTCAAACAGTGTTGACTAAACTTAACTTCCAGGTAATGAAGGCTGAAAATGTAACTATGCCTCGAGAATCTTTTGATGCAGTAGTTTGTTCAAGTGTAATTGAATATATAGAATATGATAAAAAATTTCTAAAGGATTTAATTGGCTTGTTAAAACCAGGGGGAGTATTACTTATTTCAGTACCACATAATAGTAGTTTTTGGGGGAAATTCGAGGATGCTCTCAAATGGATTCCCTTTTTTAAGATCGGACCTGGGCGACGAGATCTGAAATATTCCAAAAGACGATATAAAATTAAAGAGCTTCAGAACTTCATTCAAGATTTTTCATTTGAAATAGCTGAATATACATATTTCGAGTTTCCTTTATTTGGAAAGCTTGGAATAAAATTATCAAGGTTAAGAAATATTGGTGTGATGGTATTGGTGGTGGCTGTTAAAAAAAAACATACTCTAAAAGCTGCAAATTCGACTGATTTTTCTGCTAAATATGATTTTATTAAAACAGACAACAATGTACTGGATAGAAAGAAGTTATGGGAACAAACCTCGCCATCAGTAAAGAAACTAATAAGTGTTTTTTTTCTAGTGCTTCCCAACAAAGCTGCTTTTGGAAAAAAATTCTATAATAATATTAATTTTTTAAGCTCAGTTGAATGGCGGCCTTCTGAACAAGTTCGTCAGTATCAATTGGAGACACTACGTGAGATTCTAAATATTGCATATGAAAAAACAAAATTTTATCGTCAGATGTTTGATTCAGTCGGATTTAATCTAAATGATTTCGACTCACTGGATTATCTGAGAAAACTGCCAACAATCAATAAGCAAACTATAATTGACAATCTATCTGATATATGTACAAAAAATATCAATGAAAACAATGTTGATTATGTATCAACCGGCGGTACAAGTGGGATTCCACTAAATTTCTATATAAATGCAGGGCGTTCGGCAATTGAATATGCTTATCTGATTTCAAGTTGGGAACGTGCTGGTTATAAGCTTGGCATGCCGATGGCAGTATTACGTGGACGTATAGTCAGGCCGGATAAAAACGGCTTATTTCATGAATATGATCCAATTCTGAAACATCATTATTACAGCAGTTTTCATCTTACTGAAGAGAATATGGCTCGGTATCTAAAACATATAACAACAATTGGACAATGTTTTTTACATGTGTACCCATCAAGTGCATCTACATTAGCAAAATTTATTCTTAGAAGCGGCAGGCATGCACCCAAAAATATCAGAGGTATAATTTCTGAATCTGAAATAGTGTATCCTGAGCAGAGACAAATGGTTGAAGAAGTGTTTGGATGTCGTTTATTTTCCTGCTATGGTCAATCAGAAAAAGTAGTTCTTGCTGCTGAATGTGAAAAATCAGATAATTATCATATCTGGCCAACTTATGGATATTTTGAACTTCTCGATGATGAGGGTAATCCTGTTACTACGCCTGGCCAGCGAGGTGAAATAGTTGGAACAGGATTTATTAATACTGTAATGCCTTTCATTCGTTATAGAACCGGTGACTTGGCTACATATGTGGACGACCATTGTTCGATCTGTGGACGGGAACATATACTTATTAGTGATATTCAAGGACATCGAGTTCAAGAGGTTTTGATTGCCGATGATGGTTCGGAAATATCATGGACAGCCTTAAATATGCACGATGATACTTTTTTAAATGTCCGTCAGTTTCAATTTATGCAGGAAAAACCGGGAAGAGCAGTTCTTCGTATCGTACCGGCTGATGGATATCTACAGTATGATACAGAAAAAATACAACGAAATTTAGGTAATAAACTTAATGGCAGGGTAACTTTTTCAATTGAGCTTGTAAAAGAAATTCCGCTTTCTGAACGTGGTAAGGCAATATATGTTGATCAGAGGATTCCACGTGACAATTTGCGGATATAATAGTCTTTAATCGGGATGGATTAGTTTTGATTCATTTGATTCTCAGTCTGGATTATGAAATATTTGGTAACGGCTCCGGCGATGTTCGGCGAGATGTGATTGAGCCGACTCGCAGATTGCTTGAATTGTGCAGCAAGTATCAAGCAAAAGTCTCGATTATGTTTGAAATTGGAGAATACTGGGCGATGAAAAAGGCTGAGCAGGAAGGATTGCTTAATCTCGACTATTCGCCCTCACATGAGATTGAAGAGCAGGTTCGATATGCCGCTGGAAATGGACATGATGTCCAGTTGCATCTGCATCCTTGGTGGATTGGGGCTGAATTTGTTAATGGTACGTGGAAACTTAATCCTCAATACCAGCGAATTAGTGATTTGCCAAACGGCATAGGAAATGAAAGTGACATGCTATCAGTAGTAGGTATTCTTTCGCTGGGCAAAAAAACTCTTGAGAATATGATACAGCCAATTTGTCCTGATTATGAGTGTCTTGTTTATCGAGCCGCGATGTTCTGGGGACAGCCTTCAAAAGATTTAATAGCAGGTCTTAAAAAAGCGGGTTTGATTGCCGATTCGTCTGTAATAAGTGGTCTCTATGAACAAGAACCTGTCCCAACAGACTATCGCAATGCAAAATCTTTATCTGGTTACTGGTGGACTAATGCAGACGATATCAGTCAGTCAGGAGTAACTGGAGAAAATATTATTGAGTTTCCAGTTTATTCGAAGCTTAGACCTTATATTTGTAATTTAAAATGGACAAAATTGTCCGTTACTCTGAAAAGAAGGAAGAAAGAAAAAAATGACCTACATGGCCATGGTATGAAAAAAGCCAGACAAAGCAGAGATTCTTCTGGAACGATATTCAAGAAGCTATTTTCATTGCAGCCTGTAAAGTATGATTTTTGCAAATTGAGTACCAAAGAGATGATTAAAGAATTGAAATATATAATAGATGATAGCGGATTAGAAGATGATTCGATTGGTACTCCGGTTGTAATGCTTGGGCATAGTAAAGATTTTTGGAATGATAGAAATGTGGAAAATTTTCTAAAATATGTTAAAAATGAGTACACTGAAAATGTTCGTTTTGGTACTTTTGCAGAATTGACAAACACAATTTTAAAAAAGACATAAAGTCTAATACAGAATAATTATAAGGGAGTTTTAATAATATAAATGGAACAAATCACACAAAAATTAATTTCCGGTGAAATAGTAATTCAGGAACTTCCCTGGCCGATAGTTGGTCCCGGTATGGTGCTTGTTCGTAATCACTATTCGCTGATTAGTGCCGGAACTGAAGGCTCTACAGTAAAAACTGCCCGTAAAAGCCTGATAGGAAAGGCCAAAGAACGTCCCCAGCAGGTTAAGCAGGTAATAAATACCTTCAAACAGCAGGGACCTATACAAACCTATCGCGCTGTAATGAAGAAGCTGGATGCCTATTCACCATTAGGTTATAGTTCTGCTGGGCAGGTAATCGAAGTAGGAGCAGAAATTGCCGATATCAAGGTTGGTGACATGGTAGCTTGTGCAGGTGCAGGTTATGCCAATCATGCTGAGATAGTTTGTATCCCTGGTAATCTGTGTGTAAAACTCGAAGATGAAGCGGATTTGAAGAAAGCCAGCTATAACACACTTGGCGCAATTGCATTGCAGGGTATTAGGCAGGCTGATTTGCGTCTTGGTGAAAGTTGTCTCGTGATTGGACTTGGACTTTTAGGACAATTAACCTGTTTGATGCTTCGAGCCAGTGGTATAAAAACTTTTGGTCTTGATATAAATGAAAATACTGTTGATACTGCAAAAAAACATTGTTGCGATGACGCCTGGCTTAGTAAGTTACCGAGTTTATCTTTAAATGTAGAAAATCAGACCAATGGATTAGGTGTTGACGCCGTGATTATTACGGCTGGCAGTTCAAGTCTCGAACCGATAAATTGTGCAGGTGAATTGGTTCGCAAGAAAGGCAGGGTAGTTGTAGTAGGAGCTGTCCCGACCGGTTTTGACAGGGATCCGTATTGGTATAAAAAAGAACTGGAATTGCGTATGTCGTGTTCTTACGGTCCTGGCCGCTATGATTCCGAATATGAGGAAAAAGGTATGGATTATCCTCCTGCTTATGTCCGCTGGACTGAGAAGAGGAATATGCAGGCATTTCAGGAACTTGTTTATAGCGGCAAAATCAATTTGGACTACCTTACAACTCATGAATTTTCGCTTGAAGATGCTTCAAAGGCTTATAATATGATTGTTAGTCATAGCGAACCTTTCCTCGGAATAGTCCTGAAATATGATATTCAAAAACCTATTAAGAGGCAGAAAATTGAAATTAAAAATGCGGCAAAAGAAGCAAAGGTTAATGTTGCTTTTGTTGGAGCGGGAAGCTATGCACAACAGAACCTTCTGCCGAATATTCAACTTAATAAAAGTGATGTAAGTTGTGTCGGTATTATGTCAAATTCCGGCACGACATCGAAACGTGTTGCAGAAAAATTTGGTTTTCAATTCTGTACTTCGGAATCCTCGGAAATATTTGACAATAAAACAATCAATACAGTATTTGTGACGACTCGTCACGATAGTCATGCGCAATATGTCAGGCAGGCAATAACGGCTGGAAAACATGTATTTGTTGAAAAGCCGCTTTGCTTAACGATTGAAGACTTAGATGGAATTCAACAGTTATATAACGACTCGAAGCACAATCGCCAGTTAATGGTTGGATTTAATCGACGCTTTGCTCCGCTTACGGTAGAACTGAAGAAGCATTTAGACGGCGGCCCTATTTCTATGCTGTATCGAGTTAATGCCGGTAAAATTCCAAAAGATCACTGGATTCAGGACCCAAAAACAGGTGGCGGCCGCATTATAGGTGAGGTCTGTCATTTTATTGATTTAATGACATGGTTCTGTAATTCTGTTCCGAAACAAGTTCACGCTGTCGCTATTCCTGACCCAAGTGGTCTAAACGATACAGTTTGCATTAATCTTCAATTTGCAAACGGTTCAATAGGTACTATTAACTATTTTGCAAATGGCTCAAAAGAAATGCCTAAAGAATATATTGAAGTTTATAGCGGCGGTATTGTTGGTACTATTCATGATTTCAAAATGATGGAATTATATTCAAAAGGAAAGCCAAATCGTAAAAAAGGTTTTGTACAGGATAAAGGCCAAAAAGATATGGTTCATGCTTTCCTGGAAAGAATAAAAGAGGGTGGATTGCCGCTAATACCTGTCGAAGAAATATTCTCTGTAATGCGAGCTACTTTCGCGGTAAAGGAATCCCTTAGTACAAGGCAGGCTATTGTTTTATAATTTATGACTCAGAAAAGTGTAGAAAATTGCATCGAAGAGATGCTTGCATATATTGAATCCGAAGATTTTGCCGGGTATGACCCTTATGATGCTCTAAATAGTCCTTTTGTACAACTTATTGGAGCAAAGAGTAAATGGGTGAGAATTGCCGCTACCCAGTTTTTCAGGCGTTCACCTATAAATTTCAGGCCGTTATTTGGTATAAAAAAAGGCCTCAATCCTAAAGGGATAGGTCTTTTTCTTTGGGGTTACTCAAAGCTTTTTGCTTTTACAAACAATAATGAATATCTCGAAAAAATTGATTATTTAATCGAATTGCTTGAAAAACTAAGATGCGTTAATTATTCAGGCAATTGCTGGGGTTATAATTTTGGCTGGCAATCAAGGTCTGCTATGCGGCCAAAGGCAACCCCAACTATTGTAAATACGTCCTTCATTGGTCATGCGTTACTTGACTGCTATGATATAACAGGTAGAACAGAAGCGCTAAATATAGCAGTACTGGTAAAAGATTTTATTCTTAAGGACCTTCACAGAACAAAATTGGATAATACGTTTTGTTTTAGTTATACGCCAATAGATACCGAAGTTGTTCACAATGCGAATCTTATGGGTTCTTCTATTCTTGCCCGCTTGATAAAATATTGTCAGGATGATTCATTAAAGGGTGCGGTTCAGCAGAGTCTGGATTATTCAATGCGGCATCAGCGTGAGGATGGCTCATGGTTTTATGCAGATACAAGCAATCAAAAATGGATAGATTCATTTCATACAGGCTTTAATCTTCAGGCGATTCGATATATTATGGAAGCGGAAATTGGACTTGAATACAAGGATTCTTATAGCCGTGGTGTAGAATATTACGCAAAGGAATTTTTTCTGGATGATGGGACACCAAAATATTATAATGATAGAACATATCCGATTGATATACATGCACCAGCTCAGGCTATCAGTTTTTTTAGCCGGGAAGGTACAAGATATAAAGAATTTACAGAACAAATTATCAACTGGATGATTAATAATCTTTATAGTAATAAAGGTTATTTTTATTTTCGTAAAGGTAAGTCCCTTACCAACCGTATACCTTATATGAGATGGTCTCAGGCTTGGGCATTTCATGCTTTAACAGAATATGTTTTCGCTCTCAAAGGGAGATTCAAAAATGCCGGGAATACTGGGTTATAAAAGTACTCATTCAAAAAGTGTAATTGATTCGTCCATTATTAACAAAATGGCGATACCAGTTACTTACTCGCCGAAAGACCGTTTGAAAACGGTAAATCATGATTCATTTTCAGGTGGGGTTGTTGATTATGGCGAGGAATTCCCCGTGAAGTCTGCGATTGCTCAGAATTCAGGTGTTTATCTTTTCATAGATGGTGAAGTCTATCCGGACAGTAGTGAAGTACCTCAGGCACTAAGGGATACAGAAGCGACAATACAAAGGGCTGAATATTGTCTCCATATGTATTTGCAATCCGGGCCAGCATTTGTGCGTCAGTTAAATGGCTCTTTTGCTATTGGGATTTATGATTCACGAGATCAGAGTCTTCATCTTTACACAGACAGGTTTTTGTCACGTCCACTTTTTTACTGGCAAAAAGATGGCGATTTTGCTTTTGCATCATCTGTTCGAAGCCTGCTTTGCAGTCTTGATGGTGTTGGGCAAAAATATGATCCCATAGCGGTTTCAGAGTTTTTCGCCTTTGAAAAAGTTATCAGTGATAGAACCGTCTTTTCAGATATAAAAAGATTACCTCCAGCGTCACATGCAGTATTCAGTAATGGCAAGCTTGTGATTGATAGATACTTCAGGTTTGATCCAGGTGCCAAAAATGAGTTTTCTTCATGGAAAGAGGCGTCGCTTAAGCTTAAAGATATTCTTAAAAAAGCTATAGAAAAACGTACTGCGGATAAGTGCGGAGTTGGTATATTGCTTAGCGGCGGATTGGACTCACGTTTTATTCTCTCTCTTTCCCCTGATAGCGTTAAAGGTGTAACTCTGGTAAATGCCGATATGAAAAATCAGGAGCGAAACATAACATTGGAAGTAGCTGCCACACGTGGAATTTCCTGCATTGAATTACCTCGAACTACAGATTATCCCGTTTTACAGGCATACGCATCTGTAGATATTAATGAGGGGATTCTTAGTTCATTTCTTGCATGCAGGGGAGTTACATTTTTTGATAAAATAATTGATTCTGGAGTACATGCGGTTATTGCCGGTTTGTATTTTGATCAGGTATTAAAGGGGGTATATATAAATGATATTGATCTTTCATTCTTGTTGAGGACTAAATCTCTACCGGAATATATCAAAAATAGAACAATCGGCAGAATATTGTTAGAGTCCAAACTTGTAAGAGAGTCAGGTCCAATGGATTTAATATCGTTAGTTATGACTGATGAACTACGGGATGCTTTTGGTGCTGCAAAAGAACAACAAATCAAAAGGATTTCCCAGTGGTTTTCAGTTGATGGAAAAATCGAAGATATTGCAGATCGTTTTCCTTATGAGAATATTTTAGCCGTATCCGATCTTGCTCCAACGACCAGAACTAATCGAACTCGTTTAATTGACCGCTCTCTTATTTATGATAATGAGCTTGCTGATTTTGCAATTTCAATTCCATTTAAATGGAAGAGAGGTGGCCGTCTCATTAGATATGCTCTGCATAATGTCTCAGGTGAGCTATCTAAATTTAAAGATCCCAAAACAGGACTTCCTGGGCGTTTCTGCTCACCAACTCATTGGCCTTTTATCAAAAGCTTTTCAGAAATTTCTCGCGAAGTACTTAAAAGGTCTTCTTTAGCCTGGAAGATAAGAAACTATAAAAATAATAGTAATAAAAAGTCCTCTGTACATCCATTTAATCAGAGTGCTTATCACGATATTGATGCTTTATTAGCATTTTCTCCAAAATATCAGGAACTTGTACAAAATTCCATAAGTAGCCTGCCTCGTGAACTTTTCGATATTGACTATATACAAACATTGCTTGATAATGATATATCATTAGCAAAGCCACGTTTATCAAAAATATTCTCTCCTCTTGTTGCATTTAGGCTTTTTGACGCAAAGTGGGGGCCAAATGCTAATAGAACGATAAAAAATTGTTACCTGGATTAAAGATATAAATGAAAACGTTACGAAATAGACCTATAATTTCTGCTGCTATAGCAGCGATTTTTCTGATGTTTCTATTTGGTTTATCACATCGCATTCTTGCTGATAAATTACTGTCTTCTGGGGAAATGCCTCCGATAAATCCTGATGCTTTGGCGAGTTTTCCTATGGAGATAGGTTTGTGGACAGGTCAGGAAGCGCCTCTGGATGAAGCAATAATTGAAGCTACGGATACTGATGCACATATTAGCAGGAATTATGTACGTGAGGGTGGTTTGGAAGGTGTTGCTTTTTATGTGGCTTTCGGTAAAAAAGCTCGTGATTTAATGCCGCATCGTCCTGAGGTTTGTTATGTTGGTGCGGGTTGGACACGCGGAAATACTGAATCATTGGAATTACTTTTGGAAGATGGGACGAAATTATCATGCACTATCTTTCAGTTTTCAAGAGGAAGTTTAATTCAGAATAAGATTATGATACTGGATTATTACATAGTTGATGGTATATTTTGCAGCGATGTTTCATTATTAAGGTCAAAAATATGGAAAGGTTCAGGTGCGGTTAATTATACGGCTCAGATACAGATATCTGCACCAATTTCATCAAGCATGGATTCCGAATCGGTGAAAAAGACAATTTGTGATTTTGCAGTCAAATCTGCGCCATTATTGAGGCAACTGCTTCTAAGTTTTAATATAAAAGATTCTGAAAAAGAGCAAATCTAAGATATGAATAGTATATCCTTGGAAATGGAAAGTGATTAGCGACGATATGCAGAAAAAAGATAATTTAACTATATCAAATAAAGGAATTAAGCAAGATAGTTCTATAGTTTTGTGGATAATATTCTTTGCTTTGACCGCGGTTACTTTGTGGGCTTATTGGCCGGTAATGATGGATTTGATCGATGAATGGCAGAGTAATGATGACTATTCCGCAGGTCAGCTTGTTCCTATAACAGCGTTATTTCTTATCTTGAAAGAAAGAAGAAAACTCAAAGAATCTACTCTTTCCCCTTTTTGGCCGGGCATCGTTCTGCTTTTTCTGGCACAAGCGGCAAGATTGTATGGTTTGCTATTTATGTTCGAATCGGCTGAAAGATATTCGCTTGTATTAATGATTGCTGGATTAATTCTTACTGTAGCAGGCTTAGATGTTTTTAAAAGAACTTTCTGGATAATCATGTTTCTTTTCCTTATGGTTCCATTCCCCGGGCAAATCCACAATCTTATAAGCGGGCCTCTGCAGAGAATCGCAACATCCGGCTCCGTTTTTCTATTGGAGGCTTTTGGTGCAAATGTAAGTCAGCAAGGTAATGTAGTTTCATTGAATCGTGGGACAACAATGGCTGTAGAAGAAGCGTGCAGCGGCCTGCGAATGCTTACTGCATTTATTATAGTAACTTACTTTGTTGCTTATGTAGTAAAACGTTCTCGGTTTCAGAAGGCATTCTTAGTGTGTTCAAGTGTTCCTATTGCAGTAATGTGCAATATTATAAGGCTATGTATAACAGCAGTACTATTTATGCTCGTCAGTTCACAGGCGGCAGAAAAATTCTTCCATGATTTCGCCGGTATTACGATGATGCCGGCGGCGGTAATACTGATATTTGGCGAATTATGGATTTTAAAACTTTTGACTACCACGGAATCCACAAAAGAAGAAATTATTATTTCTTCAAAATCACTCACTTCAAATAATAAAAAATAAGCATGAGAAAAGCTTGTTTTTTACTAAAATCCTACCTTTTTCATCAATCTCTCACGAATTCTCTTAATTCCTATAATTATTTTATTTTTTTTATTTTATTCTTGACTTTTCACAAAATTGGCGATAGTTTTAGGATGTTACACTGCTGATGATAAATAGGAATCTCTAAGGGGATATCTTAAGAGGATTTTTTTCTAAATTTAATATAGAATAATCTGGGTTTTTAAGTAGGGTTTGGAAAGAGAGTTGATTATGGAGAATTGTATTCGTTTTGTAATTATATTATCTTTGTTGCTGGTAGGCGTACAATCTACAAAGGCTGATTTGTATAATGGTTCCCTTTCTTACCCAACTGGGATTACAGCGCCGAGCGATGGCAATATTAATGCATGGGCAAGTACTTCGACAAGTATAACATGGGTAGTAACGCAAAATGCAAACAAGACATGGCATTACTCTTATACTTTCACTGTTCCAGAAAAGGATATAAGCCATTTTATTCTTGAGGTTTCAGATAATTTCACGTCAGATGATTTTTTAGGTTTTTCAAATCCTTTATTATTGGCTTCTGTGAAAACAGATGGTTCATGGATTGCCTATGATCCGGCTGTGTATAATTCCTCTAGTAATGGGAACTCCAATCCAGGAATGCCTGGTGATATATATGGTATCAAGTTCGAGCTCAAGGACATAGATTCAACGGTTTGGCATTTCGAGTTTGATAGCACAAAACAGCCAATGTGGGGTGATTTCTATGCTGTAGATGGGAAGAAGCCTGCTGATCCAACATTTTGCGATTGCGAGCCATCTATAATACCTTATGCATATAATATGGGTTTTGGAAATAATCTTCAAATTTCAGAAGGGCATATTGCGGTTCCTGATACAGTAGTTCCTTTGCCCGGGGCTATCTTGTTAGGTACGCTGGGAATTTTAGTTTCAGGTATAAAATTAAGGAAATTTGCATAATAATGTAAAAATAGGTAATATTTCTTGACGTACAAGTATTAATATGGTATATTTCATTATTGTACGAAATATATATAAGTAAAATGAACGATTTTAGGGTTTTCTTTATAAATGGAAGAAAATCGAAAGGAGAAAAAAAGTATGAAAAAGTTGATAATTTTAAGTGTTTTTGTTGGAGTTTTATGTGTATGTACCTCATCTGCTATGGCTGATATAATTAGTTTTGTTACTCCATTAAATAATGTTGATGATACAACAGGTTGGAGTACAAATGATGATTTAGCTGTCCTGAATGATAGTTACAGTCTGCTTGGTGGAAATGCGACTGTAACGGGGTATGTTAATGGCAGTGATGAACAGGTAAATTTGAGCCATCGAGGTACTCGTGGTCTGGGTGTTTATGGTGGAGAACTGGATGAAATAGATAGCAGTGAAGAAAAGAGAGTTGAGTCAATCCAAATATCTTTTAACCAATCTTATTTTGTAAACTCTGTAGAAGTACGTTCTTTATTTGATATTGATACTGATGAGAACGTAGAGTACGCTGCTGTAGGTTTTTATCTTGAAGGTACTTTATTGGATACAGTCTATTTGGAAGGAAATATGGACCTTGGTGACGGGAAAGGTGCATCAGTCTGGTCAGGTCAATACGAAGTGGATAAGATTGTATTTTATGTTCCTACTCAGGGTGAACTTGACTTAGATTATGACTATTTCTTGAGTGAATTTGCCGTAGCTAAATTAAATGTATCAACGGTTCCGGTACCGGGAGCATTGCTGCTTGGCCTGCTCGGCATGGGTGCAACAGGTATGAAATTACGCAAATATGCGTAATTGATAGGTAAGGTAAGAAGCTACTCTGCTCTGGAAGAACTTGCATTGAAGCGTTGAAATAATAACTAAAACGATTGATATTTTTGAGAAAAGCTAAGTTGTTATTCGGAGGTCTTAGTATAGATTATTATCTTTTTTAGAAGAAAAGATTTTTTGCTGAAAAGTAAAAATGGTGAGGAGTGATTTATGAAAAGGATGTTATTTATTTTTGTGTTTTGTACGGTCTTCAGTTTGAGTACTAAAACCGCGATGTCATCGGAAACGATTAGTTTTGCAGATACAATACAAGGTGTAGATTCCATAGTCGGTTGGAGTAGCAATAACAACGAGGTGGATCTGTCTACTTCAAGTTTGAGCCTGCTTGGGGGAAATGCAACCTTGTCGACGAGTTTAGGTGATTTGACTCATCGTCTTACCCGTGGACTAGGTGTGGCCGGTGGCGAAAACGATGAAGTTGACAGAGTAAATGGTATTGAGCATATATACATTACTTTCGATGCAATAGACTACTATGTCAATAGTATAGAAGTTCGCTCCTTGTTTGATCAGGATGTAACCGGTAGCCCTAATGCTGAATGGGGAGCTATTGACTTTTGGCTTAATGGCAGCGTAGTGGACACGGTTTATTTGCAGGGCAATAATAGTGTTCTTGGTGATGCATTTTGGACTGGTCCCTCTATTCTTGTGGATAAACTGGATTTCTATATTCCAGCTTCGGTGACAGATATTAATTTTAATCCAGCTTTAAGTGAATTTGCAGTTGCAAAAGTTAATGTGACAGCGATTCCCGTTCCGGGAGCATTGTTTCTTGGTTTATTCGGGTTGGTGAGTTTAAAAAGACTGAAATTACGCAAAATTACATAAAATAATTTTTAGATTTTATTATTGGACATGAGACTGTTGCTACGAAGATAATCTTCTTCGCAGCAATGGTCTTTTTTTATTTTCGGAAAATATAAAATTTAATATGGGCAAATGGGAAATCCAGGTTTCTATGATTAATAGATGAGTAGGTATTGCTGAAACGGTTATTACCAATTGTTAACATATGTTATTTGTAAACATGTTGGTTTCTGATTGAGTTGTATATACCATTAACATAAATTTGTTTTGCATCGAATGCTGTATGTCTATATAATTTTCCTATTATATTTTTGAGAATGTTCAATTTAAAAATACGAATATATTTTCTTCTGTTCGTATAATTAGAAAAAGAAAACCTTATAAATTTGCGATTTTCAGCAATAATCATAAAAAGTATTATTCTGATTAATTGAAAATAATTCATTAATATGGAGATTAATATCATGCTCAATGGTAAGAGATATGCGAAGATTAATGTTAAAGTTCTTATAATTTTGATAATTATTACAGTAGCGATAGTATTTGCTTTGTTCGCCGCTCGACAGTTTCGAAGGAGTTTTCTATCAAGGATCTCTTTAGAAAATGGTCAAAAGGCATTTGAAAGCAAGGATTGGGTTAATGCGTATAAGAATTTTCAGGAATATCTTGGTAGAAATCCGGATGATATTGAAATATTGAAGAAATACGCTGAATCACGTCTGTCTGTAAGGCCATTTGAGCCTGAAGCTCTTGCCGGTGTAATATGGGCATATCGAAGAGTTTTGCAATTGGATAAAAATGATACTACTTCCTATGAAAAACTTGCTATGCTTTACGGTGGTATAGGTAATTATGACGAGCTTGCATATATTGCACAAATGAGACTTGATAATAAACCAGATGATTTAAACGCACCATTATGGCTTGCTAATGCGCAAACGAATTTGAATAAATATGAAGATGCGCAAAAAACACTGATAAAGCTTACAGATGAAATAGGGGCTCTTGATGGTAAACATTCGGAATATGTAAAAGCCTGTCTGATGCTTAGTAATATTGATATGAATTTCAATGTTTCTCCTGAATCCTTATCAAAAGCCCTTGATTGGATAAACAAAGCAGTAGAATATTTACCGGAGTCAGTGGATGCGTTGGTTAACCGTGCCAGGTTTTATTTAGAAACACCCGATATTCCCGGCTATAGTACAAACGACCGAGTAAATGTCGCAAGGAAAGATCTTGAATCTGCGGACAGGATTGGTTCTGAAAAGCCGCAGAATTTGTTCTTATTGTGTTCACAATGGTTAACGCTGGGCGAATATGAAAAAGCTGCCGCCGAAATACAATTAGTTGATAATCTTTCAGAGGAAACTATAAAAGAATATTTTTTTGATATTCAGGGTTTAAAAGTAATCAGATTTTTATTAGCGTCTGAAATAGCTCTGCGACGAGGTGACATAAATGAATCTGTTTCTCTTCTTGATGAGTCGTTGGAGGAATTTAAGGAGGCCTCTCAGCGAATGAAGATTATTCCAACTGCCGTAAAAATATATGCTATAACTGATAAAGTTTCTGAAGCACGAAAGTATCTTAACGAATATCTTGAGAATGTTCATAAATTATCAAATACAACGTCTGTTGAAATTGAAAGTGCTTATATGCAGGCACTTGTAGCAACTGCTGAAGGAAAACCTTACCTTGTTATTGATATTTTACAGCCTGTAGTTTTAAATAATTCCTCTCCTGAACTATGGCGATTACTTGCAGATGCCTATAGTAAAACAGATCAGCCGAGAAGAGCAATTACCTCTATCAATAATTATTTAAATTTCCGACCTAAAGATACTGAAATGATTAAACTTCTGGCAAAAGAATATTTTGCAATTAGACAATGGAATGAAGCGTATCAAGCGGCTAAAGAAGCGGAATCTGTAAATCCGGATGATTTAGTTATCCAGTTGATGCGCATAGAATCTGGTATTCGTCAGGTAGTTGACAATTTTAATAATATGGATAAAAGCGTTCTTGATACATTCTCTCAAGAATTAACCGAATTGCGTCAGAAACATCCACAGAATGTCGATATTCGTATATTACAGGCTTTAATAGCAAGTAATCTTGGAAAAACGGAACTAGCGGAAAATGAATTAAAACAGGCTATTACAGATTGCAATGATACATTAAATGCCGAAATGCAGCTTGCCGGTCTTTATAGAAAAACGAATCGGATTGTAGATGCTTCTAAAGTTTATGAAACAGCTTTTCAAAATCATCCGGATTCTGTCAAAGCAAGGTTAGGTCTTGCAGAAATATTTATGGAAAGCTCGAATGTAGAATTGGCACGCGAATGCCTTCAGAACGGACTTGAATCTGCGATATCTAAAGAAGGCAAACGTTCCTTCTCCATCAATCTTGCTTTGCTGGAACTACTTAAAGGGGAGCGGGACGAAGGAATAAAAATTCTAAAAAATATAGCTGAACAGAATGATAGGGAGATTCAGGTTCGTTTGATGCTTCTGGATATGAAAGAAATTCAGCAAGACTCAGGCGAAGTTGAAAAACTGATTAGTCAAATAAAGCAGATTGAAGGACAAGCCGGAGTATGGTGGCGTTTCTATCAGGCGAGATTATGGCTTTTGTCTGAAGATTGGCGGTCTAAGGAGAAGGAAATTTCTGATTTGCTTCAAAATTGTATCAGTGCAGATCCCGGCTGGATTGCGCCTGTGTTAATGATGGCGGACTTGTACAAAAAGCAGGGTGATCTTCGAAGAGTTGAAGATATATATAAGCAGGCTATTGCGATAAATCCAAAGGCATCTGATATTGTAAATGAATTATTGACGCTCTATGAAAGTCAGGGACGATTTTCTGATGCAGAACAAATTCTTAAGCAGTCTGGTGTAAACGATAGATTTTTGAATACATGGCAAATTAAAATGGCTCTTGGCACAGGGGATATTTCCAGGGCAATCGAGGAATTAAAGGTACGAGTATATAATGATAAAAATGATGCAACATCAAGAATACAGTTAGCAAGGCTGATTTATCAACAGACAAAAGATAGTACTCAGGCATTTGAATATCTGGATGAAGCACAGGTTATCACTCCTGATTCGATAAATATTGTGGGAACAAAAGCCGCTATTCTGAAAGCTGATGGTCGAGGTGGAGAAGCTCTTAAAATTATCAATGATTATGTTGAGACTCACGATAACTTCAATGCTTATCGCATGAGAGCTATGTACTTCGCAAATGAAGGTGAATACGAACTGGCCGAGAAAGACTACCGGAAGTTGACAACATTTGAGGATAATGCTGCAGCAGGTTATGAGCTATTGAGTAATTTCTTTGCGGGTATCAAGCAGTATGAAAAAGCAATATCCGCAATTGACGAAGGTCTCGTCAAGTATCCGGATAATACGTCACTGGAACGCAGCCTTTTGAGATTGCTTGTAGCTGGCGGACCGACACATGATATTGAAAGAGCAGGTAAAATTCTTGCAAAACTTGAGGAAAAGTTTCCCCAGGATTCAGAGCTTATAAAATTCAAAGCCGCAATATTGATGGAAAACCCTACACCAGAATCTATCGAAACTGCTATCAATTCCCTCAAAGAGTATGTCAAGCTGAAACCGACCGATGTCGATGCGTATCTTATATTGATTGAGATTTCCATTAGTGAAAGAAAATATGACGCGGCACGTAATTATGCTATTCAGGGTTTGGGAATTAATTCCTCGAATTCTGAATTAATGGTTGCCCGAAGCAGAATTGAACTGGAAGCTGGAAATTCACAAATGGCTGCCGAACTCGCTAATATTGTAATTCAAAAATATACCGGCAATACACAAGCTCGTGACATATATATAAGAGCCGCACTTAAAAGCAGAGACAAAAGCCTTTTGAGAGAAGCCCTCAAGATGGTCGAATCGGCTTTAGTAAACAATCCCAAAGATGAAAATATGCTGTTAACCAGAGCCAATATTTTAATTGGATTGGGCCAGGGGGATAGTATTATTCCTGAAATGGAAGCTTATTGTCAGGTTGAACCCGGGAACGGCAGCGTTCCTGCTCTTATGACTCTCGCAGAATTATATCGTGCTACAGGCGATATGGCCAAGGCAGAGCAAATGATTGTTCAGGCAGAAAGCATTGATCCTGATAATTTATCAATATTAAATTCGCGTTTTTTACTTTTGGCATCACAGAAAAAATATGATGATATTTCACAGATAGTTGACTCATATCTATCTGCCAAGGCAAAAGATGTGCCGCTTATTCTAAATGCTGCGGCAATTTTACTCTCATTGGATTCTCAAGAACTGAAGGAAGACGGAATTAAGATTTTCGAACATGCTTATACAATTGCCCCAGAGTCGAAAGATGCAGGATATCGTTTAGCTTCAGGTTTATATAGTACTGGAAATATTGAACGTGCCGAGCAAATATACAAAGAGCAGCTCGAAAGATTTCCTGATGATATACGAATTCTCAATGATTATGCCTGGATACTTCAGGATAAGCATCAGGATTACGAGCAGGCGCTGGAATTGGCAAATAAAGGCGTGGCACTCGCACCAGATGACCTACATCTTCTTGATACAAGGGGAACTATCCTGTTAAAATTGGATAATAAGCTTGAACAGGCTAGAGAAGATTTTGAAAAAATTGAAGAACTGTCACCTGCTGATTCGAGACAACAGGCTAACGCATATCTTAACCTGGGTCGAATTAATGTAAAGTTAAATGATAATGTCGAAGCAAAACGATGCTATCAGCGAGCACAGGAGATAAATCAGAAACTTAACATCTTTACTCCAGAGGAACTAACGGAAATTCAGGGAAATATTTAATAATTTAGTTTTAAGGTTTTTTTCCGGTAAAATCTCGTCTTTCAATTCAAGAATAGGATATTGTCAGGGCTTGTACAATAATAAAAATTTATGATACAACGAAAGAAATTTAAAAATATAATAAAAGATAAATCTGAATTTGTAGTAATACTGGAATTAACAAGTGGACCGGGTTTCAATTATGCTCCGATTGATGGTTTTCTCGAATCTTATCAAAAGTCAAAACCTGATTTTAAATCTCAGGGATTTGATTTTGTTGGTATTACCAGCACAGATAATTCAGGTGGAACACCAAATTGTGAACCAATTAACGTATTAAATCATATCACTTCGAAAGATTTGCTGGGTGATCTGGATTTCATTCCACATATTAGCTGTAAAGACAAGAATTCAGATGCTCTTATTAGTTATTTAGCCGGTTTAAAGGCAGCGAATACAGAATCATTACTTGTTGTAACTGGTGATAAACCTGTTAATGGAAAGGGTGTTTTCGAGCTTGAATCGATAAATCTTTTACAGTTGATAAAAAAAATAAATACTGATGATTACTTAAAATCTTCTCCAGATAAACTGGATAGTGTTCATCAGTTCTTTCCTGGAGCCGCAGTTTCTCCATTCAAATATACCGAGGCTTCACAGATGCAGCAGTATTATAAAATGGAGAAAAAAGTTGCATCGGGAGCAAAATTCCTTATCACTCAGGTGGGATGGGACTGGAAAAAATCTGTCGAACTATTTCGTTATCTGAAGGAAAATAATATTGATATTCCTGTAATAGGGAATGTGTTTTTATTAAGTACGACTAATCCGTCAGCGCGTTTGATGCACGATATGAAACTTCCGGGTTGTTATGTCAGTGATGAATTTTTAGCGAAACTTTCTTCTGAAAGTTATGACGAGCATATTGAACGATGTGCTCAGCAGGTTGCGATGTATAAGTCCATCGGAGCTGCCGGAGTTGATATTGGCTCGGTACACAATTATGATGTTTTTGTACAAATACTTCAGCGTGCCTCAGAAATAGGAGATAACTGGGAACAATACAAAGATAATCTCTGCTGGCCGAAGAAGGATGGTTTTTATCTTTACGATGAATCTGGGCAACGTGTTGCACTTTCAAAACCGAAACAGAAATTAAAACATAAATTCTTCGATGTTTTTCACAGGCATCTATTCGAGTCTGAAAGTATGGGATTTCGCATGGCAAGCAAAGTCATGTCAGTCCTGGGCGCGAAAAAGAACAAAGGATTCATTTATAATTCTTTCAGTGCATTCGAATATACGTTTAAGCACATGATGTTTCAGTGTGACATGTGCGGCGATTGCTTTCTACCGGAAAACTTCAGTCTCTGCACAATAGGAGGTTGTGAAAAAGGGCTTTCAAATGCTCCTTGCGGTGATGCGACTGTAGATGGTTATTGCGGCAATAATCTCGATATTATTTGTATCGGGGAGCGGATTTATAATGCAGCCGCTTCTGTGCCTGGTGGAATTGATAAGTTGAAAATGATAATAAACGAAAAAAGAATTCATGATCTTGAACTCACATCATCAATTCTCAATGACTGGTTCTTAAGGGATCATAATGTAAAGCCTTCTTTTATTTCAATTGGAGATACAATTAATTCCCTTGTTCCCAAAATAGGGAAAATAATGAAACAACTTCATGACTCTGGCAATGATGCTTATTTACAGCCGAGCGGATTTCTTGATTTTGTTTTGGCTATGATTGAATCTCAGGCATTGGCTGGTGCAGATTATATTGCAGTGAATTTGGATGCTTTTACAAAGGGTAACCGTCAACAGGCTGTCGATATAATTATCGAATATATTCGTCTTATTCAGAAGCATGGTGGTAATATCCCGATTTGTATTGATTGTTGTGACAATAAGGTTCTTATTGAAGGTTTGAAGAAATGGTATGAATCCGATACACAAGTTGGATCGCCTTTATTAAGCTCAATTGCAATGGATAAAATGGATGGCATTTTGGCGATGAGGAAGGATTATGAATTTGGAATATCCGTTCTATTAAAGAATGAAGAACGGCCTGAACAGTTGTATTCGTCTGCGCAGAAGATTTACGAAAAAGCTGTAGTAGATTATGGATTTAATTCGGAAGATATATTTTTTGAGTTGGTGGTAAGTCCCTTAATTTCGGAATTGCAAAAAGGTGACAATGTCCCTGGATCTACTTACGTTACATTTGAGACTGCCAGAAAAATAAAAAGTAACCGAAAAATGTCTGGCGTACATTGTGTAATACGCCCATCTATGGCATGTATTAAGTTAAAACGGAGCATTGGAGTTACAAGGGCATTCGTAAGTAAAGCATTCGAATATGGATTTGATTCGACTTTTGTAGATGTTGCTCGACAATACGGTAAAATTGAGCCGGACCTTGAGTTGACCAAGCTTGTCGATGCGTTTATAAAGATGGATGGCACAGTAGCACAAAAGGAAAATGCAGCATCGCAAATTAAAAGTTTTATAAAAGATTGAAAATACTCATATGAATACATCTTTGACTCCGAAGCAAATGTTAAGACTCCTTTTTTGGGAAACCACAATCAAGTGTAATTTGACTTGCGCCCATTGCAGAAGAATAGAATCGGATGACACTGCTGATAGGGATATAACTACAATTCAGGCTAAAGATTTGATTATGCAATTATCTGATCTTGGCAAAAAGCAACCCATGATGCCTGTGCTTGTTTTTTCTGGTGGAGAGCCGCTTTGCAGAGAGGATTTATTTGATTTAATCAGCTACGCAAAATCTCTTAATCTCATTCCCGCTCTTGCAACAAATGGTACTTTAATAGATTCAGGTATTGCTTCCCGAATAAAGAACAGCGGCGTAATGAGAGTTTCGGTGAGTCTTGACGGAGCTGACGCAGAAACTCATAACAAATTACGATGTATGGAAGGTTCTTTTGAAAGGGCATTGGAAGGTATAAATCATCTCCATGAAAATAATGTCCCTTTCCAGATTAATCTTACATTGACAAAACATAATGCTCATCAGTTGAAGGATGTTTATAAACTCGCAGAATCACTCGGTGCAGTTGCGTTGCATATATTTGTACTTGTACCGGTCGGTTGCGGCTTATCATTGGAACATACCGATATGCTTACGCCAATAGAGTACGAACAAAAAATGCTCGAAATATATGAACTGGAAAAACTTGCTCGATTGCAGGTGAAAGTGACATGTGGGCCGCACTATGAGCGAATCGTTAGGCAGCAGGGCGATTCTTCAAATACACAAGCAGGTCATGGAAGAGGTGCAAAGTCGCGAGGCTGCCTTGCCGGGCTTGGAGTTATATTTGTTGGTCATCAGGGTGACGTATTTCCATGCGGCTATCTGCCTGTTAATTGCGGCAATATTCTTCAGGATAAGCTTGAAGATATTTGGTACAATAACAAGGACCTTGCACGAATGCGTGATAGCAATAATCTCGAAGGTAAATGCGGTATTTGCGGCTACAGGCATATTTGCGGCGGATGCAGGGGAAGGGCCTACGCCGCGACTGGAAATTATATGGCCCAGGAACCTTTTTGTGCGTATGTACCGCCGGAAGCTGTAAAATAAAATTATGATAAATATCAGTAAATTATATTGCGACCAGGTGACACCGGGTGACTGGCTTCGCTATGGGAAAAAAGGCTCAGGCGAGCGAGAAGGGGAACTTGTTCCTAAAAAGGCAAATGAGCGTAAGCCGATTGTCGTCTGGAATATTACAAGGGCATGTAATCTTAAATGTATTCATTGTTATAACGATAGCGGCATAAAAAAAGCGGATGATGAGCTTAATACGATTGAGGCAAAAGCCGTGTTGGATGATTTGAAGAAATTCGGTGTTCCTTCTGTGTTATTTTCAGGCGGTGAGCCGCTCATGCGTCCTGATTTATTCGAGTTGATTGAATATGCAACAAGTCTTGGGCTTCGTGTTGTCATTTCAACTAACGGAACTCTGATAACAAAAGAAATTGCACAGAAAATAAAACAGTGCGGCGTTTCTTATGTAGGTATAAGTCTTGATGGAATCGGTGAAGTAAACGACAAGTTTCGCGGAGTCGAAGGCGCATTCGAAAGGGCAGTGACAGGTATAAGAAATTGCCAGGAGCAGAATGTAAGAATTGGTCTCAGATTGACTCTTACAAAAAAGAACGTTCAGGAACTGGAAGGATTATTTAATTTCTTCGAGTCAGAAAATATCGAACGTGTATGTTTTTATCATCTTGTTCCGAGCGGGCGAGGCGGAGAAATCGCAGACGAAGACCTTACACATGAACAATCGAGAAAAGCTCTTGATTTAATTTTGGCAAAAGCAAAGCAATATAAAAATATGGGTCGCAAAACTGATATTCTTACAGTTGATAATCATGTCGATGGAGTTTATTTATATTTGAAACTCAAAGAAGAGAATTCTTCTCGTGCAGAAGATGTCCTGAACTTATTAAAGTGGAACGGCGGGGGATTGTACAGCAGCGGCGTAGGGATAGGATGTATTGATTTTCATGGCAAGGTTCATCCCGACCAGTTCTGGGGACATTACGAACTTGGTGACGTTCGCAAAAGAAAGTTTAGTGACATTTGGACCGATACAAGTGATTCGATACTTGCAGGTCTTAAAAATAGGCGAAGCTATATTAAGGGCAGATGCAGGTTGTGCAAATATTTCGACCTTTGCGGAGGAAGTCTCCGTGTTCGCGCAGATTTGCATTTTTCTGATCCATGGGCTCCAGACCCGGCGTGTTATTTAACTGATGCCGA